>SDWL01000486.1 GCA_004195315.1 Lutibacter sp. | reverse complement strand
AGATGTGTATAAGAGACAGCTTTTAAAGCCTGAATTTGAAAAGACTTATTTTAAGCAACTTACTAATTTTGTGTCAGAGGAATATGCTAATAATACTTGTTACCCAAAAGAAGAACAAATTTTTGAAGCATTTAATTTATGTTCTTTTAGCGATTTAAAAGTGGTAATAATTGGGCAAGATCCCTATTATGGAGTTGGACAAGCACATGGTTTGTGTTTTTCGGTAAATGATGGAATTACCCATCCACCTTCATTAAAAAATATTTTTAAGGAAATTAAAACGGATTTAGGTATTCAATATCCCGAAAGTGGAAATTTAGAACGTTGGGCAAAACAAGGTGTATTATTACTAAATGCAACATTAACTGTTAAAGCACACAAAGCTGGTTCACATCAAAAATCAGGTTGGGAAATATTTACAGATGCAGTAATTTCATTAATTTCTGAACAAAAAGAAAATGTGATTTTTATGCTTTGGGGAGGTTTTGCTAAAATGAAGGGTAAAAAAATTGACCATGAAAAGCATTATGTTTTATCTGCGGGACATCCGTCACCTTTAAGTGCAAACAGAGGGTTTTGGTTTGGAAATAATCATTTTAGTAAAACAAATTATTACTTAAAAAACAAAGGATTTGTAGAAGTAAAATGGTGATAATTATCATAACTGTGTTTTATAAATTAATGTTACCTTTACGTCTAATTAAATTTAAAAAAAATGAAGAATCAAATAAAATTTTTTGCAGTAATTTTTAGTATTTTATTGTTGGTTAGTTGTAAAGAAAAAGAGAGCTATTCTAAAATAAAAACCAATAAAGAAGTTGCTAAATCTAATATTCATACAATTGTAGTTAATGAAACATTAAATGGAGGTAATTATACATATCTTAATGTTGATGAAAACGGAAACAAATATTGGATGGCAGTACCTAAAACAACAGTTGTAATTGGAGACACTTATTATTATGACGGTGGAATGAAAATGAAGGATTTTGAAAGTAAAGAATTACAAAGAACATTTGATTTTATAACTTTTTCTGAAGGAATTAGAACTACAAAGGAGATTGTTGCTGTTAAAAATGAAAATCCGCATTCTACATCTGATGCTATAGAAGTTGAAGCTGTTAAAATTGAAAAGGCAGTAAATGGGATTTCTTTAAATGAACTTTTTTCAGGTAAAGAGTCGTATGCAACTAAATCTGTTATAGTAAAAGGAAAAGTAATAAAAGTTAATAATGGTATTATGGACAAAAATTGGGTTCATATTAGTGATGGCTCACAATTTGAAGGCGAAAAAAGCTTAACAGTAACTACGTTGGAAGAAGTGAATATTGGTGATATTGTAACTTTTGAAGGAACTATAA
>SDWL01000089.1 GCA_004195315.1 Lutibacter sp. | reverse complement strand
AGATGTGTATAAGAGACAGCTATTAAGCTACTTTCAATAGCGCCAATAGTTGCTAAAATATCGTTGTTATTTACACTTCCCATATGACCAATTCTAAAATATTGAGTTTTATGTGAAGGAAGTAAGCCGCCAGCTAAAATAATATTGTTATTTCCAACATGTTTTAGAAAAGTGCCTCCATCAATGTTTTCAGGGTAATAAACAGCGGTTAATGTATTTGCTGAGAGGTTTTTGTGAGTAGGTAATAATTTAAAACCTAAAGCTATCATGGCTTCCCGAAAAGCTGTTGCTATCTTTTTATGACGCAAAAATCGAGCTTCCATTCCTTCTGAAACAATATGCTTTAAACTAACTTCCAATGCTGTAATTAAATTTACAGGAGGTGTTCCAAAATAGGAAGGATTTCTACTTTCATAGGCATTCATAATTGGCAGCCAATTTGTAAAATCGGCATAATAATTTTGAACAAGTGTTTTCCTGTTTTTAAAAACGTTCATGGCTTTTTCAGAAACCATAAGTAAAGCTAATCCTGGAGGAACTCCAATTGCTTTTTGTGAAGCTGTAAATACCACATCAATTTCCCATTTATCTTGATTAATTTCTTCACCTGCAACTGAACAAACACCATCTAAAACAGTTAATGTATTGTATTTAATTCCAAGTTTTGCTATTGGTTCAGGATCTATTAAAACTCCGGTTGAAGTATCAACATGAGTCATAGTTAATAATTTGTAATATTTGGTAGAAAGTTCTTTTTCAATGTTATTTAATGAAACTATATTACCAACTTCAGTTGTTAAAATAGTTACATTAGCTCCATAACGTTTGCAAATATCCGCATAACGTTCTCCAAAATAACCTGTAGAAATAACAAGAACATTGTCATTTGGTTCAATTAAATTAACAACAGCCATATCCATTGCTAACGTTCCTGAGCCCGCAATAATAAAGGGTTGACCCGTTGCGCTTTGCCAAACGGTTCTCATTAATTCTAAAGAATTCCCAAATGTTTCTATAAAATCGGGTGATACATGACTATCTGTTGCAGCTCCTAAAGCTTGTAATACTTTTGGTTCAAATTCAATTGGACCAGGAATCATTAATAGTTTTCTACCTTTCATATTTTTAAACATATTTTTTAATAATTGAAAGTTGAAAATTACAAAACTAAATTAATTATTTGTGTAACTTAAAATGTTATTATTTTGAAATATAAAAATTACATAGGAGGTAAATCTCCATCGCCTTTACTTGGTAAGTTGCTATAACCCATCAAATATTCATCTACCTTTTTAGCAGCTTCTCTTCCTTCAGAAATTGCCCAAACAATTAAAGATTGCCCTCTATGCATATCACCAGCAGTAAATACATGTGGTATGTTGGTTTGGTAATTAGTTGATTTATAATTACTTCTGTCGTCAATTTTAATTCCGAGTTGAGTGCTTAAAATAGCTTCAGGACCAGTAAACCCTAGTGCTAATAATACTAAATCACAAGGCCATATTTTTTCAGTTCCAGTAACTTCTTTTAATATTGGTCGTTGTCCATTTTCATAAATCCACTCTACTTTAATTGTTTTTAAAGCAATCAGTTTCCCATTGGAATCTGCAATAAACTCTTTGGTATTTATTAACCAATTTCTATCACAGCCTTCTTCATGTGAAGTAGATGTTTTCAATTTTATAGGCCAAAATGGCCAAGGTGTACTTTCACTTCTTCCAACAGGTGGTTTTGGCATTATTTCAAAGTTAGTAACAGATGTGGCTCCTTGACGATTTGAGGTTCCAACACAATCTGAGCCTGTGTCACCACCTCCAATTACAATAACATTTTTATTGGTTGCTAAAATATCTTCTTCATAAAATTTAATACTTGTATCTCTTTTGTTTTGTTGTTTCAAAAATGTCATTGCTTGTACAACTCCTTTGCTGTTAACACCTTCAATTGGGATACTTCTACGTTGTGTTGCGCCACCACATAACACAACAGCATCAAATTCATTTAATTTTTCTATTGAATAATTTACACCAACATTTGCATTTGTATAAAATTCAATACCTTCTTCTTTTAAGATTGCAATTCGTCTATCAATAATTTCTTTTTCTAATTTAAAATTTGGAATACCATAACGTAATAATCCTCCAATAGCATCGTCACGTTCAAAAACAGAAACTAAATGTCCAGCTCTGTTTAATTGTTGTGCAGCTGCCAATCCTGCAGGTCCTGAACCAACAATAGCTATTTTCTTTCCTGTTCTTAAGGAAGGTTGTTGCGCAACAATCCACCCTTCAGCAAAAGCTCTTTCAACAATATTTTTTTCAATATTTTCAATGGAAACAGGATCGTCTATAATTCCTAAAACACAAGATTGTTCACACGGAGCTGGACAAAGACGACCCGTGAATTCAGGGAAATTATTTGTGGTGTGTAAAATATACGAAGCTTTTTTCCATTCGCCTTTATGTACCATATCATTAAATTCTGGAATTAAATTACCAAGTGGGCAAGCACTATGACAAAAAGGAATTCCACAATCCATACAGCGGGAACCTTGTTTTGTAATTTCAGCATTGCTTAAGGGTATGGTAAATTCATTGTAATTACCTACACGTTCTTTAACCACCTTATGCGTCTCGTCTTTTCTTTCGAATTCTTTAAAACCTGTTATTTTTCCCATACTATTATGCCTTTAATTCTTCGGTTATTGGTTCTTCAGTTTCTAAACGTTTTAATGCACGTTTATACTCAATAGGCATCACTTTCACAAAGTTGTTTAAGCTATTTTTCCAATTTTCTAATAATTCTTTACCTCTGTTACTATTTGTGTAAAGAACATGTTTTGTAATTAATGCCTTTAAATCGTTAGCATCTTCTGTTTCAATAGCTTCAAATTCTATTGATTCAGTATTGCATAATCCGTTTGTGAATTTATTTTTTGGATCGAAGATGTAAGCAATACCACCACTCATACCTGCAGCAAAATTTCGACCTGTTTTACCAAGTACAACTACTTTACCACCAGTCATATATTCGCATCCGTGATCACCAACCCCTTCTACAACTGCGGTTGCACCTGAGTTACGAACCGCGAAACGTTCACCAGCAATACCATTAATATAAGCTTCACCTTCAATAGCGCCAAATAAACAAACATTACCAACAATAATATTTTCTTCAGCAATAAAATCTGCTTTAGCTGGTTTCTTAACAATAATTTTGGCACCAGATAATCCTTTTCCTAAATAATCGTTGGAATTTCCTTCAATTGTAAAAGTTAAGCCGTGTGTTCCAAATACTCCAAAACTTTGTCCTGCTGATCCTGTGAAATTTATGCTTAAAGTATCTTCAGGTAATCCTAAATGTCCGTAAACTTTTGAAATTTCATTACTTATAATAGCACCTACAGAACGATTCATGTTACAAATAGGATAATTTAAAATCATTTTTTCTTTTCTGAATAATGCTCTGTGTGCGTCTTTTAGAATTTCAAAATCAAGTACGTCTTCTAAAAAGTGATCTTGTTTTTCAGTATTTTTTAATTGCATTTTAGTATAGCCTTCGGGTACATGTAAAATTGAAGATAAATCTAACCCTTTTGCTTTGTAATGTGTAATAGCTTTATTTGAATTTATTTTTGAAGTTTGTCCAATCATTTCATCCATAGTACGGAAACCTAACTGAGCCATAATACCTCTTAATTCTTCAGCAATATAAAAGAAGAAATTAATAACGTGTTCAGGTGTGCCTTTGAAGTTTTTACGTAATTCTTTATCTTGAGTTGCAATTCCGACAGGACACGTATTTAAATGACATTTTCGCATCATAATACAACCTGAAGCTACCAATGGAGCTGTAGCAAAACCAAATTCTTCAGCTCCTAAAAGCGCTGCAATTGCAACGTCACGTCCAGTTTTTAATTGACCGTCACATTCTACTACAATTCTACTTCTTAAATTATTTAATACCAATGTTTGTTGTGCTTCAGCCAAACCAAGTTCCCATGGTAAACCTGCATGTTTTAATGATGTTAAAGGAGATGCTCCTGTACCACCATCATAACCAGCAATTAAAACAACATCGGCTTTTGCTTTGGCAACACCAGCGGCAATAGTACCAACGCCAACTTCTGAAACTAATTTAACATTGATTCGAGCTTCTCTATTGGCATTTTTTAAATCGAAAATTAATTGTGCTAAATCTTCAATAGAATAAATATCGTGATGTGGAGGAGGGGATATTAAACCAACATAAGGAGTGGAGTTTCTAGAAGCAGCAATCCATGGTAATACTTTTTCAGCAGGTAATTGACCTCCTTCACCAGGTTTTGCGCCTTGTGCCATTTTAATTTGAATTTCTTCAGCATTTGTTAAATAATGAGAAGTTACACCAAAACGCCCTGAAGCCACTTGTTTAATAGCAGAATTACGACTGTCACCATTGATGTCTTTTTGGAAACGCCTTCTGTCTTCACCACCTTCACCTGAATTACTTTTAGCCCCAATCCGATTCATTGCAATGGCTAAGTTTTCATGTGCTTCCCTTGATATAGATCCGTAGGACATTGCGCCTGTTTTGAATCGTTTTACAATAGCAGTCCAAGGTTCAACTTCATCAATAGGAATTGGGTCAAAGTTATTGAATTCAAATAAACCCCTAATTGTCATTAGTTGTTCAGCTTGGTCATTTACGGCTTTTGCATATTCATTATAACTTTTTTGATCACTTAACCGAACTGCTTGCTGTAATTTTGCAACTGTTGTTGGGTTGAATAAATGTTTTTCTCCACCGCGTCTCCATCTGTAGTGACCACCAATATTTAATCCCAATCTGTTTTTAATTAAAGTTTTAGGATATGCATATTCATATCTTTTAGAAATTTCTTTTTCAATTTCATACAATCCAATTCCTTCAATTCTTGAAGTGGTATATGGAAAGTATTTTTCAACAAATTTAGAGTTGAAACCAACAATTTCAAAAATTTGAGAACCTCTGTAGGAGTGTAATGTAGAAATTCCAATTTTATTCATAATCTTTAAAATACCTAGGCCAATGGCTTTATTAAAATTGTCCACGGCTTTTTGTTCATCAATACCTGTGATAAACCCTTTTTTTACTTGAACCCGAATAATTTCATTCACCATGTATGGATTAATAGCGCTAGCACCATAACCAAATAATGTAGCAAATTGATGAGGTTCTCGTGGTTCTGCGGATTCTATAATTATATCAAAATAAGAACGTTTTCTTAATCTGTTTAGTGAATGATTTACATATGAACAAGCCAATAAAACAGGAATAGGTGCGAATTCTTTATTAGCACCTCTATCCGATAAAATAATAATATTTGCTTTGTTATCAATTGCTTTAGATACTTGATTTATAATATCTTCTAATGCGTCTTCTAAACCATTTAACCCTCTTTCTTTTTTATAAAGAATTTCAATAGTAATAGATTTAAAATCGTTTAATGATATGTGTCTTACTTTTTCTAAATCGTTGTTTGAAATTACTGGATTTTGAATTCGAAGTTTTCTACATTGTCGATCAGTAATACTGAAAATATTTCTATCTTTTCCTAAATTTAAACTAATATCTGTCACAATTTCTTCTCTAATTCCATCTAAAGGTGGATTGGTAACCTGAGCGAATAGTTGTTTAAAATAGTTAGAAATTAGTTGAGGTCTGTCCGATAAAACAGCAAGCGGAGTATCAATTCCCATAGATCCCAAAGCTTCTTTGCCATTTTGTGCCATAGGTGTAACAACTACTTGTATATCTTCAGTGGTATAGTTAAATAAACGTGAGCGTGTTTTAAGATCGGTGTTTTCTATTGAGCAAACTTGATTTGTATTAGGTATTTCTTTTAAATTTTTTCGAGTTGCATCTAGCCATTCTTTATAAGGTCTTTCTGAAACAATTTTAGACTTTATTTCTTCATCATTAATAATTCTACCTTCATTCATATCAACCAGAAACATTTTTCCAGGCTCTAATCTACCATGTCTTTCAATATCTTCTGGAGCAATATCAACTACACCTATTTCTGAGGCCATAATTAGTTTTCCGCTTTTTGTAACCGTATATCTTGAAGGTCTTAATCCGTTTCTATCTAATAATGCTCCAATATAATCTCCATCTGTAAAGGGAATGGAAGCTGGCCCATCCCAAGGTTCCATGATGCAAGCATTGTATTCGTAAAATGCTTTTCTTTCTTCTGACATGGTTAAATGTTTTTCCCAAGCTTCAGGAACCATCATCATCATTATCTCAGGTAAAGATCTGCCAGATAAAGTAAGCAATTCAACTACCATATCCATTGATGCTGAATCAGATTTTCCTGGTAAAATAATTGGAAATAATTTTTCAATTTGATCACCAAATATTTCACTTCGCATAATTTCTTCACGTATACGCATTCTGCCAACGTTTCCTCTCAATGTGTTTATTTCTCCATTTTGACACATTAATCTAAAAGGTTGTGCCAATTCCCATGAAGGCATTGTATTTGTTGAGAAACGTTGATGAACTAGCGCTAATCTAGTTACTAAATCGGGCTGTTGTAAATCAATAAAATAAGGTCCAATATCTTCAGGCATGATAATGCCTTTGTAAATTAAGGTAGTATGCGAAAAACTTGTAACATAAAAGTAAGAAGTTTCAGACATTTTTGAAGCCGCAATAGTATGCTCAGTTATTTTACGAGCGGCATATAATTTTGCTTTGAAAAGATGTTCGTCTTTAATAGTACCTTTACCAACAAATATTTGATTGATTGTTGGTTCTGAAGCAAGCGCAATTTTACCAAGTTGTGATGAATCTATTGGAACATCTCTCCATCCTAAAATTTCTAAACCTTGACGTATAATTTCTTTTTCAAATATGTCTTTACAATATGTATATTGATTTTTGTTTTTAGGAAAAAAAATCATACCAACTGCATATTCTCTTCTTGCAGGTAATTTAAACTTACAAACTCTATTAAAATATTCGTGAGGGATATCTATTAAAAGTCCAGCGCCATCACCTGTTTTACCATCAGAGCTTACACCGCCACGGTGTTCTAATTTTATTAAAATTTCTAAAGCATCATGAATAATTTGATTTGTTTTTTCGCCTTTTAAATTACATATAAAACCAGCGCCACAGTTTTCATGTTCAAATTCCGGTAAGTAAAGTCCCTGTTTCTCCATCATAAATCTATTTGTAATATGTTCACAAAAATAGGTAATTTTCAAATGAATACTCTAAAAAATCACGAATACGTTATCGTAATAATAAAATTTATTAAAAATTTCTAAGGATAATTTAATATATAAATGATAGCTTTGTAGGCGGTTTATAACAAGTATTTCCACAAAATTCTGACACCAACAAAAGCAATTAATAAAGCAGTACCTTTTTTAATGTTTATTGGCGAAATAAACTGAACGCTTAATCTAGAACCTATTTGACCACCAATTAAAACTGTAAACATTAATATTATAGTAATAGTTGGTTCAATAGAAAATTCAGGATTTAAAAATTGGCCTCCTAAACCAGCAATAGAATTTACCAAAATAAAAAAACTTGAAGTTGCAGCAATTCTTTTAGGTGTATCCCATTTTGTTAAATGTAATAGTGGTGCTAAAAAAATACCGCCACCAATACCTACCATACCTGAGATAAATCCTATAAATCCACCATAAGAAACATCTTTCAATGTGGAGTTTTTAAAGTTTAAATCTTCACCTTTTTTATTGATGAACTTTGAAGTCCACATTAAAATTGAAGCAACCAAAAGTGTAATACCTGTCTCTTATACACATCT
>SDWL01000485.1 GCA_004195315.1 Lutibacter sp. | reverse complement strand
TTATACAAACTATTAAAAAACACCACTTTAAAATAATTTTAAAGTGGTGTTTTTTAATAAGTTTAATTGTGATTATAAATGAAGATGAAATATTTTCGAAGTATTCCAAATACTTAATAATTAATTATTTTAAGAAGTAAACCTTTTCAATAATACGGATAGTAATCCAGATGATGTTTATATAATCGTTTGGATTTTTAATTTCTAACTGTTTATTTTAAAGTTTTTAAGGGTTTTTCCATCAATAAGGCAATAGTACCTCTAAAGGGTTTAAAACTTATCCTCTGACAAGTCAATATCTAAAAATTATGTTGCCGATTGAGGTGTTTGATATTGTACTCTTCTTCCAATCTCCAAGGCATTGGTAGTTTGGAAACAAAAGAAAATTTAGAGTATTTCTATTTTCTTGGTTTTAGCTTTAATCTTCTTTAAATGTTCCTTTACTAAAAAAAGAAGAGGCTGTCTTTTCAGGCAGCCTCTTCTTTTTTTATATAAAATTATATCTTTTAGTTATTTCCTAAAATCAATGGTAAACCATCTTTAGCACTACCAATAATAACAACTTTACTGTTTGGAGATTTAGAAAGCTCTAATGTAGCTTCAATTCCTTTATCTTGTAAAATTTTATCATTTAAAGAAGCACTTAAAATACGGTTTGCATCAGCTTTACCTTGAGCTTCAATAATTTGTTTTTCAGCTTCTTTAGCCGCAGTAACTAATCTAAACTCATATTCTAAAGATTCTTGCTCTTGTTTCAATTTACGTTCAATAGCATCCTTAATTGTAGCTGGCAAAGTAACATCTCTTACTAATACTTCGTTTAATTCAATATATTGACCATCTAAAATCTTTTTAGCTTCATCAAAAATTTCACTTTGAATTACATCTCTTTTACTTGCATACAATTGTTCAGGAGTATAACGCCCAACCACTGAACGTGCCGCAGAACGCAGTGTTGGCTTAATAACTCTTTCTAAATAGTTTTCTCCTTTTTCTTGGTGTAATCTACCTAAATCTTCAGGCTTTGGCATATACCAAGATGATGTTTCTAAAATAATATCTAATCCGTTTGATGAAAGTACTTTCATTTTTTCAAATAACTCTTGTTGACGTACTTCATAAACGATTACTGTATTCCAAGGAGCCACAACGTGGAAACCTTCACCTAAAGGCGCCTGATCTATTACTACACCGCCATCAAAACGTTTCCATAAAACACCGGCTTCACCCGCATCAATAGTTACTGTTGATTTTGATAAAAAGATAATTAGTACAATACCTATTAATAATATAGGCATTAAAGTTTTTGGTAATTGTAACTGTCCGTTATCTGTCTCTTATACACATCT
>SDWL01000484.1 GCA_004195315.1 Lutibacter sp. | reverse complement strand
TTTCTACACTATGTTTTTGAACTTTCCCCCAAAACAACCTCTTAGTTTGCGGGGTGCAAATGTAAAACCCTTTTTGCTAATCACCAAATAAAAATTTGATTTTTTTTAGAAGTTTTACTGCTCTATGTTCCTGAACTTTTTACCAATCAATAACCCGATTAGCGGCTGCAAATGTAATACCTTTTTTACCATTCAAAACAATCTTTTTGAAAGTTTTTTTGAAGTTTTTTTGAATATGAAAACAAGATCCTGAATGCAAACTACTTACATTTCCAATAATAAATTATTTTGAAGTATATTTATTAAAAATTGGACAACTAATATAGCTTATTTATTTCAATTTGACAATATATCATTGATATATTATTGCTTCTTAACTTTAGTTTTAAGCTCAGGTTTTGGGACATCCATCCATTTACTACTTAAATCAAGGTAATTAAACTGTAGTTTTGAAGGTTGTTCTTCTAAAACTCCATCAATAAATGCACGTTGTAAAATATCCTCTATTAAAAAATCCTCCTTATTATTAACTGGATCATATTTATCTTTTAAAGATAACTTAAATAAATTTGCGGTTGTATTATACCAAAATGCTTTCCAGCCACTTCTCAAATTCTTTATTAAATTAAATGAAGTGTCTCCTGTTTGCCTGTGCACTAACTTTATTAATATTCGCCCTTCAGTTCTAGTAAGCTTCTTTAGTTGATCTGTTAGCTCTTCTTCTAAATACTTTTGAATTAGTTTGGTATACTCCTTCTTTCTTCTTTTAGATTTAATATTTTCTAGTCTTTCAGTTAAAACATTTAACCGGTCGGCTGCTAATTTAGCATAAGGATATGCTTTTAAGGTTTTTTTTCTAAACCAATAATAATATCTTCTATCGTAAGTAGATTTAAATTTCAACTTTTTTAATAACTGAACTTCATTTAACTCAATTAATAAGGTGTCTCCTTCAAAAATAATATATCGATCAGTTAAAAGTATAGAATCGTTATCTCTTTCCACTTGAGAAAAAAGAAATGTACTCATAAGTAATAAAGGTAGAATAATACCTATTTTAATATTGTATATCATTATTAATATTTAAATCTAAAAGAATTTCAAAAATACAACTTTCAAAAACAATGGCGTGTTCACGGATATTTTTGCAAAGGGTGTATGAAGAAAATAGGTCAAGACTTTGATGATCATGGAAAAATTACGCTCCCCAAAAGAAAATGTGATTCATGTAAACAGGAGTTCTTTTTCTTGACTACAACTTGGCAAGAGAAACAACGCCATAGATGTTGTAATGTTTGCAAAGATCTTGATTTTACCGAAGCATCAAAAGAATCATTGTTACCTAAAGTTCCCCCTAGAATTCCAATGATGATGGCAATCTTTGCAGCTTTTGGTATATTGTTAATGAT
>SDWL01000483.1 GCA_004195315.1 Lutibacter sp. | reverse complement strand
AGATGTGTATAAGAGACAGAGATATGTCAAAAGAGGTTAAAAATAACCAAAATAAATGAAGTACTATGTAAGAATTGAGGGTTTTTATTGGATTGTGATTATTGCTTTAAAAAGTTTTGAAAAGATGATATAAATAGCTTCATTAAAAGTAAAATTATGTATATTTGAGTATTAGGTTTTCATAGGCCTAATCTTTTTCATAGCAATTTTTGCCCATCTCTTTTGAGGTGGGCTTTTTGTTTTCATGCTGTTTCTCATTTAACAAATTAATGCATTTGACATTAAATTGTATTACGGGTTACCGTATTTGATGATCTAATTAGAAGTAATCAAACAAGAGGTTGGTGGTGATGTAGCTCTTATCTTTTTTGCATTGCCCCAAAAAGAAACAAAAAAGTCTAGGCTGATTTTAATTTCTTTATTAGTTGCATTTTGAAAAATGGATTCCTGCCTGCGCAGGAATGACAAGACTAATTTCTTTTATCCGCTGAATTTTGATTGAAACTAATTAGGTTAAACATTGCTCTTAATCTGCTTCTAACCCTATTTCCGTATCTGTTTTCAAGTTCTTCTGCGTTGAGGTTGGTGGTTAAATGAGTCAAAACCCTTCGACTGCGCTCAGGGTGACAAAACAATTCATAGCGAGAGAGTAGTATTTCACCTAGCACGTTGCATTCTTTTGCATAATGAGAACCTGTTGGTTCAACTCCTAAATCATCAAAACAATAGTTTTTGGTTTCGTTGTATTTTTCGAGTACTTCAAATCCGGATGCGTTGAAACTGAAAACAATATTTCTTGTTGGAATGATTTCATAATTTGTCTTGTGTGGTGCCAAATAGGGCAGTAGCTTCATTAGTGATGTTTTTCCACAACCAACAGGACCCGATAACAATAATCCTTTGTTGGTGTCGATTCCCATTTGTGCGCAGCTGTAATGATCTTGAATGAAGTAACAGCATAGTTTAAAAAGTAACGGTTCGTCTTCTTTGTAGATTTTGAAATTTTTGCCAAAAAGAATGTGTCCTTTGATGTTGAGGTAGGTTTTTATTTTTTCGAAATCGTAGTGAACTGTGTTGTTTATTATTTCTCCTATTTGGAATTTTGAGGTTCCTTCAGTTTTTATATGTGGTGTTGGGTTCATAGCTGTTGGTTTTTGATCGTTGTGTTTTAAAAATGATTTTCAAATATTTTTTAATCCTTTTCATTTTGCCTTGATGCAAAACGAAAGAAAAAATCAAGACTTCTTTTAATTTCTTTGAATTCTAGCGTTTTATTCGCTATCGCATCCAGTCCGTTTCACTCTTTGGATTGCTCTTTAGTTTCTAAAACTTGAATTGCTACAGAAATTCAAAG
>SDWL01000482.1 GCA_004195315.1 Lutibacter sp. | reverse complement strand
AGATGTGTATAAGAGACAGGTATTGAAGAAATTGCTCCATTAAATTATGCTGAAGATTTTGATAATGTTGGCTTACTTATAGGAAACTATACTACTGAAGTTACAGGTGTTTTAATAACTCTTGACACGCTTGAAAACATAGTTGACGAAGCCATTGAAAAGCATTGTAATTTAATTGTAAGTTTTCATCCAATTATATTTTCAGGCTTAAAAAAATTAAACGGCAGTAATTATGTTGAGCGTGTTGTATTAAAAGCCATAAAAAATGACATTGCAATTTATGCTATGCATACAGCTTTAGATAACTCTTTTCAAGGTGTAAATGCAAAAATTTGTGATGTACTTGGCTTACAAAATAAAAAAGTATTAATTCCGCAAAAAAATACCATAAAAAAACTAACAACATACGTTCCAAATAACAATGCAGAAGAAGTTAGATTAGCACTCTTTAAAGCTGGTGCTGGCACTATTGGAAATTATGATAATTGTAGTTACAATATGAAAGGTTATGGTACTTACAGAGGTAATAAAAATTCAAATCCGGTTATTGGAAAAAAAGGAAAACTTCATACCGAAAATGAAACCTTTATCAGCGTAATTTATGAAAAACACAAAGAAAAAAACATATTATCCGCACTTTTTAATAAGCATCCATATGAAGAAGTTGCTTATGATATTGTTCCTTTAGATAATTTAAACCAAGAAATTGGTATTGGAATGATTGGTGAATTAGCAGAAGAAAAAAGCGAATTAGAATTTTTAAGTCTCTTAAAAGAAACAATGAATGCTAAAGGAATTAGACATTCAAAATTAGTAGGAAAATCAATTAAAAAGGTAGCTGTTTTAGGTGGATCAGGAAGTTTTGCAATTAACAATGCTATAAATGCTGGAGCTGATATTTATGTAACTTCAGATATTAAATATCATGAATTTTACAAAGCTGAAAACAAACTTATAATTGCAGATATTGGGCATTATGAAAGTGAGCAATTCACAAAAAATCTTTTAGTTGATATACTTACAGAAAAATTCCTTAATTTTGCCATCATTTTATCAAATAGAAACACAAACCCAATTTATTACTTATAATATGGCTAAAAGCAAAGAAGTTACTGTTGAAGAAAAATTAAGAGCTCTTTACGACTTACAATTAATTGATTCTAGAGCTGATGAAATTAAAAATGTAAGAGGTGAACTACCTTTAGAAATTGAAGATTTAGAAGATGAAATTGTAGGTTTAAACAAAAGACTTTCTAACTTTAATGAAGATGTAATTAACTTAAAAGGTGAAATTACAGCCAAAAAATTGATTATTGAAGATGCAAATATATTATTAAAAAAATATGCCGAACAACAAAAAAATGTTCGTAACAATAGAGA
>SDWL01000481.1 GCA_004195315.1 Lutibacter sp. | reverse complement strand
AGATGTGTATAAGAGACAGATTTAATTCATCCTCTTGTTTTCTATACTCTTCAACCGAAAGTACTTTTAAAAACGAAGGATGCTGCTCAATCTCTATTTCTATTCTTTTTACAATTTCCTCAATGGTTTCATTTTCATAATCAATTTCCATAGGTGGTTTTATAACCATAGACTGTAAAACATTTCTTTTTTTTATAAGTAAACCTTTTTTATCAAAAGCTCTTCTAAAGCCATCTATTACTATAGGAACTACAATCGGTTTGTATGTTTTAATTATATGAGCAGTACCACGTCTAATAGGTTTAAAAGGTGTTGTTGTACCTTGTGGAAACGTTATTACCCAACCATCATCAAGTGCTTTTTTAATATTACTAATATCAGACATTTTCACTTGTCTATTCACATTCTTCCCTTGACTTCTCCAAGTTCTTTCAATTGAAATTGAGCCAACGTACGCAAATATCTTTGGTAATAGTCCAGCTTTCATTGTTTCTGATGCGGCTATATAATAGATGTTTAATTTTGGGTTCCAGATATAGCCAATGTTTTTAATAGAATCTACCCTTCCTTTTAATGAAGCATTAAAAACATGATACATAGCTGCAACATCAGCAAAGTAAGTTTGATGATTTGATACAAATAAAACATTTGAATTAGGTAAATCTCTAATTATTTCTGAACCTTCAATTTGAAGTTTATTAAAACGCCTGTAACGTCCGTGGGATACTACGCCAAAAATACGTACGAGCCATCTTTTTAAAAATAATAAATGTCCGAATGGATTTCTTTTGAAAATAGGCATATGGTTGGTTTGGTTTTGAATGAAAGACAAATTTAAACAAAAAATAGTTTATATATTCTTTAATAATTCTTTGATTTCATTAAGCATCATTGCAGTTGCTCCCCAAACAACGTAATTGTTTAACACAAAGCATGGTACTTCAATATTTTCAGCATAGGAGGTAGATAGCGTTGTAGTTGAAACTGAAGAGTTATCTAATAAATCATTAAGTGAAACAGCTATAAGTTCTACTACTTCATGATTTTTAGTAAAAGAAGGCGTGTAAGTTAAGTACCCTAAAAAAGGAGTTACTAAAAAATTACTTGGCGGTATAAACACATCAGTCATTTGTTTAAATATTGAAATATCATTTATTGAAATTCCAACTTCTTCATAAGTTTCTCGTAATGCTGTATTTTTTAAAGTTTGATCATTATTTTCAAATTTTCCACCAGGGAAACTAATTTGAGAAGCATGTGTTCCATTATAATCAGCGCGTAACGTTAATAAAAAATAAACTTCACCTTTATTGCTGTCTCTTATACACATCT
>SDWL01000088.1 GCA_004195315.1 Lutibacter sp. | reverse complement strand
CAGAGGTTTTCAATACTGTAATCCTAAATACACAACATTTGCTGAAAAAAATGGCATTAAAATGAGTATGACTGAGCAATACGACCCATACGAAAATGCTGTAGCGGAGAGAATTAATAGAACTTTAAAATACGAATACGGGTTAAAACTAACTATTAAAAATACGGCTATTGCTAAAAAAATGACTAAACAAGCGGTTTACATTTATAACAACCTAAGAACACATTTTAGCCTCGATTTAAGAAAGCCAGCCGAAGTACATTTAAACCCAAATATCAAATACAAATCCTATAGAAAAAATAATGTAAATTTACCTGAACTTATAATTTAGAAAATTGCCTAGTTCAAATTCTTTTTTTGCCTTATAAACGGCTAAAAAAAATAGTTTGAACGGGATTAATCAATCAAAAAAAAGGTCAACCTATATCAGTATAATACATGCAGGGTATGTAAACCTAAAAGGTACTAAACCTTCGGCGCTTGAATGTGCAGTTATGGAGCAACTAAACTAGGATAACCAAATACTCTCCAAGAAAACCATCTCACAAAACCTCTAGAATATAAAGCAATATACTTTTGCATACAAATTGGTTGTTCCCAATTTCTTGTATTGTATGTTACAGCAGATTGAGCTAAATATGTTGTAGCATCATCTCCAATTATCCAATATGTTCTGGAAGCAGTTACAGTTTCATTGTAATGAGTTTCAACCTTTGTTACTCCTTCTAAATTTTTTGCAGTATCTACAGCTAATAAGAATTTTACTTCGGCGTAATCTAAAAAACTCCTTCATAATCTGATTCATGAAATAGCTTTTAAGTTTTTGAAAGCGACAAAAGAATTTTAAGCTTCATAAGATCTCACTAACATAAGAATCTTCATTGTAATCTTTAAACTGTAGTTCTTTGATTGTTTAATGTACTAATAATATTTTCAATTGAAGTTCTAATAACTTATTTTGAAAAGTTTGTAGTTGAGCAGATGGTAAGAGAGTAGTTATAACT
This sequence comes from Lutibacter sp., assembly GCA_004195315.1. Taxonomy (GTDB): domain Bacteria; phylum Bacteroidota; class Bacteroidia; order Flavobacteriales; family Flavobacteriaceae; genus Lutibacter. The sequence goes on along the minus strand of SDWL01000088.1, from coordinate 6,926 downwards.
TTTCTTTTAGTAAATTTTTTAAATCATATATTTTTCCGTAATTCTCTAAAATAAAAAGAGATTGCCCTAAATGAATAAGACAATCTCTTTTTTAAGAAATTAAAATAATTTGTATTACTTATTATTCTATAATTTGACCTTCTTTAAATGAGAAGTTAACTGTTTCTTCAGTACCGTTAACTAAAGTAACATCTCCTATTTGAATCAATCCGTAAGAAATAACAGTATTATCATCTTCATCTAATCTTTCAACTTTATATACAAAAATATCATCAATAACAAGGTTTGTTGCACTGGTAATTTTAGTCCCGCTATCGTAAGCTGTTCTTGCGTTAATTAAATCTCCTGCTGTAAAATATTCTTCAGGAGTCATTTCAACTGGAACAGCAATTTTAACAAAGTCTATTGAAATACCAGAAACGGCTTCAAAACCATTTGATGCTATAAATTGAATTTCACCTTCAGCGTATTCTAGAGTTGATAAATTAAACTCAGAATTAGAATTAGATAAACTAGCAGAAGATGAGCTCCCCATTTCTTGAGCAACAAAAACTATGCTTGTTTCAATTTCATCAATAAGAACTCCACTTTTTGCTATAAATTTATAGTAAAGGGTATCACCTACAATAAGATTATATTTAGTTTTATAATCTAAATCGTTTAGATCAATATAGTCTTCTTCAATGTCAAAAGTATAATCTGTATCTTCTGCATATACACCAGCTTTTTTATTTTTCCATTGGAGAATTACTTCATCAATAGCTGCGTATTTAGTAAAAGTTTCAAAGATTACTTGTTGAGAGGTCGTATCACCGTATTTAACTGTTGCCACTTCTTCATCTAAAGTAATAGCTTTTGAAACTTTTACAGAAAAATTTGAATTTGTGGTTTTTCCATTAGAAATAGTTGCTAAAGAAGAAAGACTAAATGAACCAGTTGGTTCATCAAGATCATCTCCGAAAAGAAAATCACCTAAAGAAGAGGTATTAAATGTAGCAGATGTTCCATTAATTAGAGCATCAGAAATTTTACTATTATCTTTAAAAATTTCCAGTTTATCAATTGTTATCCCGTTCGCCGTAATTAGACTTAGGTTCAAATCTTCATTAGTGTCAAAAACACTAATTTTAGAATCTGATAATACAACGTTAGCTTCAATATCAGTATAATCAAAAGAATAGTCTTCTGAGTCACATGAATGTAATATCATTACTAATAATGCTAGTAATAAAAATTTAAAATTATTTTTCATTTTATATTTTTTAAAATTAATTATTGGTTCCAGAATACTCTAGTGGTAAACTTGTCTCCACCAATAGCAGAGCTTGCTGCATCGTAGCTATCTCCGTTACGTTGAGATTCATCAGCAGGATATGTATATCTAACTGGTACAAGTCCTTCAGCACTTGAATGTGCAGTTGTAGGTGCAGTTAACATTGGGTAACCAAATACTCTCCAAGATGACCATCCTTCAAAACCTCTAGAATATAACGCAATCCACTTTTGCATACCAATTGATTGTTCCCAATTTCCTGAATTGTATGATACTGATGATTGTGCTAAATATGTTGTAGCATCACCTCCAGGTACCCAATATTCAATAGAAGCAGTTATAGCTTCATTGTAATGAGTTTCAGCACTTGTTACTCCACCTAAATTTCTTGCAGCAGCTTCAGCTAATAAGAATTTTACTTCTGCATAATCTAATATAACTCCTTCATAATCTGGTTCGTGAAAAACATCTCCTAAGTGTGTGAAAGCTGCAAATGAATTATTAGCTCCATAAGGTCCACCTACATAAGGATCTTTATTATCACCCATATATACTGGAGTTCTTGGATCGTTTAATGTAGTGATAACATCAACAAATGTATCAGAAACTAAAAGATCGGAACGACCACTTTGTACTAAATTTTCCCATAATGGGTTTGCATAAGGATCTGAAGCTAAGAATTGGAAAGCTGCATTATCAGCATTTGATTCAAAAACACCACTTGCAATTGCAGCAGAAATTTTGCTACCGTCTTTTGTTCTTAAAGCCATTCTTAATTTTAATGAATTTGCGAATTTTTTCCAAGAAGAAACATCACCGTCATATATAAAATCAGCACTTCCAAAAGAACCTTCATTTGTGTTTAAATCATTTATAGCTGCATCTAATTTTGTGAATAATGAAGCATAAATATCTGTATCGTTATCATATGCTGGAGATGGGTTATCTATGTCTAATGCTTCAGTAAATGGTATATCACCAAATACATCAACCAATACATGATATGAATAAACTTCCAAGATAGATACAAGAGCAAGTTGATTTACATTTATAGGAAGTAAATTTGCAGACATTCCTTCTTTTTCTGCATTTAAAATAGAAGTAGCTTCTTTTAAATCTATTAAAACATCTCTATAAATTGCATCCCAATAATTTCCAGGTACGTCACGAGTTCCTAAATCGTAATTTGCTTCATCAGGATAAGTAGTGGCAGTCCAATATTGTGCCATAAAATTGAATATGTTAATATTCACATTTTGGTTCTTCATAGTTCTCACTAAGTTTCTCTCTGCGTTACTAAATAAAGTACTCGCAGGAACTTCTGTCGCTTTTTTAGGGTCAGCATTCCAATTACTAAAATCATTAGTACATGAAATGGCTCCTAATATGATAAAAGCTATTATTATAAATTTTTTCATTATCTTATTTTATTAAAATTGAACTTTAAGGTTTACACCAAATTCTTTAACAGCTGGGTATGCACCTGATTGATATCCTTGAACATTTCCAGAGCTTAATCCTGCTTCTGGATCTGCATAAGGAGTATTTTTGTCTATTATCCACAAGTTTTTACCTGTAGCAGTTAAAGTTAAGTTAGTAACGTCTAATTTATCAAGTATTTCTTTAGGGAAATTATAAGATAAAGAAACTTCTCTAAGTTTTACATAACTAGCATCATAAGTATGTTCAGCATTAGGTGCATGTTTGTAACCCCAAGGGTTTGCATAATAATCAGCTCTAACTCTTGTTGAGTTTGTAGAACCATCTGCTGTTACACCATCTAAAACAATTCCACCACCATTTGCTAAAGTATTTCTTACAGGATTTCCTAAGTCATTAATAAATGAAGTGTTTTCATAAATACCTGTAGCATAACCATACCAAGTATCTAATGAGAATACATCACCACCTTTTTTAATATCAATTAAGAAACTTAAGTTAAAGTTTTTATAGTTAAATGAGTTGTTAATACCACCAATCCAATCTGGATTTACATTTCCAATCACTTCTTTAGAAGAAGATTTTAAATAGTGGCCATTATCTCCAATAAGTTTCTCTCCATTATCATTATATACATAGTTATAACCAACAATAGATCCGTATGGTTGACCTACTGTAGCATTAATAGAAACTCCACCTTGTACGCTAGCTAATTGTAATTGATCTATATCACCATATAAGGAAACAACTTCATTCGTATTTTTACTCCAGTTAATATTTAAATTCCAGTTAAAATCATTCATTTTAACAGGGTTTGCAAATAAACTTAATTCAACCCCTTTGTTAGAGATTTCACCAGCATTTACAAATTTGGAGTTGTATCCAGTTGCTGTTGAAACAGAAACAGACATAATTTGGTCTACAGATTTTTTATCGTAGGCAGAAAAATCAAACCCTAATCTATTGTTAGCAAATTTCATTTCTAAACCAATTTCAGCTTCTTTAGTAGACTCATCTTTTAAGTTTGCATTGTTTTTGCTACCTGGTAAAGAATATAATGGATTTCCTGCCATGTTTCCAGTAGAAGAAAATGTATCATAAATTCTAAGTGCGTCTGCAGCATTACCTGTTTCAGCATAACCAACTCTTAATTTACCAAATGTAAGTATATCTGATTCAATAAAGTTAGAGAAAATAAAACTTGAAGAAAGAGAATAATAACCAAATGTATTATCAGCACTTGGTAAAGTAGATGCTTTTTCATTTCTGTATGAACCTTCTAAGTAAAGGAAATTATCATATCCTAAACTTACGTTACCAAAGAATGAATTTCTTCCATATTCAGCTAAATATTCATAAGGTGCATTTGAAAGTTCTTTACTGTTACTTAATGCATATAATCCAGGAACAACTAAACCTCCTGTTGTTGCAGCAGATGTTATATTTTGTGATGTTCTTGTAATATTTGTCCCAACAAGACCTCTTACATTTAATTTATCATCTAAGAATTTTTTATCAAAGTTAAAATATAAGTCATAGTTGTTGTTGTTAAAGTTAGAAAGTCTTTTGCTATATTCTGAAACATCAATACTACCAACAGCTATTCTTTCTTCTTGAATCTCACTATAATTATCAACAGTACCTCTAGCCATAACACTTAACCAATCTGTTAATTCATAGGTGAAAGATACATGACCAACAATACGATTTCTTTCATCATTTTGGAAGTTTTCATAACGAGTCCAATATGGGTTGTCCATATATTGTGGAACTAAGTTAGTTGCACTTTTTGTATTCCAAGTAATATTTTCACCTGTTAAAAAGTAAGCATCTTTTTGATCTTGAATATCTACGTTAGTTTGGAACCATTGTTTAAATGCTTGGTTAGGATTTTTAGAATCATAACCTGTACCATAACGACCTTTACCTCTTATATTAGAGTAAGTTATTTTTGAAGAAATAGTAAATTTATCACTTAAATCGAAAGAACCTCCAAAATCAAGAATGTTCTTTTTAATTGAACTGTTTGGTAAAATACCTGTTTGATCAAAATTTGTATATCCGAACTTGTAATTGCTTTTATCTGTAGCACCATCAAATGAAACATTATTGATTAATGTAACAGAAGTTTCAAAGAAAGTTAATGGGTCATTTTCAGCAGCCAGCCAAGGTGAAGGTTGTCCAAAAGTATCTAATTGTGGGTAAAAAGAATCCCATTGATAAACAAGTAAATTAGGATCAAAAGCAGCTCCAAAAGAAGCATCTTCAGTTGATGGAGTAACTAAATCAAGAATTCCATCTCCATTCATATCAACATCTTCAAAGTAACCAGTACTACCATAGTAAGCACCATATCCTGCTCCATAATCTTTTTGGTAAGAAGCATATGTGCTTTCATCAATTGTTCCCAAAGATACAGATGAATTGATTGTTACACCAAGTCCTTTGTCTCTTGCTTTACCTTTTTTTGTAGTAATAAGAATTACACCATTTGCAGCACTAGATCCATATAATACTGAAGCAGCACCACCTTTTAAGATGTTAATAGATTCAATATCATCAGGATTGATATCTGCAGCAGCATTTCCGTAATCGTACCCACCTCTGCCTGTTTGTTGGTCTGTAGAGTTTGAGTTTTCGTTGTTCATTGGAACACCATCAACAACAAATAATGCTTGGTTGTTTCCTGTTAATGAACCACTACCACGAATGATTACATCTGTAGATCCACCCATAGTACCACTAGATTTGATTTGTACCCCAGATACCTTACCAGATAGTGAGTTTACAAAGTTTCCATCTTTTACGGTAGATACTTCATCACCACCTACTTGTTGGGTTGAGTATCCTAAAGATTTCTTCTCTTTTGAAATACCTAAAGCTGTTACAACAACTTCTTCTAAGGCTTCAGCACTTTCCAACATTACAACACTAATGTTGTTAGATGTTCCAACTGTTTTTTCTATTGATGTAAAACCAATAAAACTAAATTGAATAATTGACCCAGTTGATGCTTTAACTGAATAATTACCATCAAAATCTGTCTGAGTACCTACATTGGTACCTTTAATTACAACTGTTACTCCAGGTAAGGGTCCGCTTGCATCAGACACTGTACCCGTAACAGTTTTTTCTTGCGCAAATGATATTTGCACTGTTAACGCTAATAGTAGCGTTAAAAAACCATTAAACTTTGTTTTCATTATATAATTATTTGAATTAATTGTGCCAAAAATCTTAATAATATATTGATAAAACAAACTTTATAGTGTTAAAGTGTTAAGAGATGTTAAAATATATTATCATCTATAATGTTAAATGAGGAAATTGTTGAGGAAAACGCAAAATATTAAAATGTCAAATAGTTAGCATGAGGGGTATAAAATTAGATTATATCTAAAAAAGGTATGTGATTTTAATGTGAAATTTCGAATTATTTAAATTAATAGCGCTTTGATTTGTTTTGCCAATAGCATAATTTAAGTTGATAATTCGACTTTTAGTGTTGAAAAAATATCCCAACCCAATTCCGTATAATTGTTTTGTTGTATTTGTAAAGTCATCTAAAATGAATGCAATATCAGTAATTGTATATAATTGTGTTCCTTGGCTAATCTTGTAGTAGAACTCAATAGTGTTTACAGAGTATTTTGAAGTAAAAATACTTTGTTCGTCAAAACCTCTAATAGAATTTGTTCCGCCAATTCTAAATAATTCATTTTGCAATAAATTGGATGCGTTTAATGTTTTATTGTTACTTTTTATATAAATGGAATGATGTTTATTTAATTCAAAAGTGTATTCGGCAGAAAATTGAATTTTGGATTGATTACTTTTAATAGTATTTGATGTTCGGTTTCCTGTTAAATACTTGGTAGTTACTAAAAATTTAGGTTTGTTAACTAATTGTTGTTCAGAAAGTATTTTGTAAGTGTATGATAAGCCCACAAAAGTATTCTTAAAATCATTTATTTCAAATGGTAAATTTGACAATGATGTTAAATTTGAACTTTCATTACTAAGTATTGCGTTTAAAAAATTGTTTTTATTAATACTGTAATTTATTTTTAGCTGTGATTTTGTGTTTACATATGTTGAATCTTGCTTGAAAATAGAAAAATCTCCAGAAGTACTAAAACCAGTATTAAAAATAAAAGGTGTTTCAAATTTTAAATTTAATGTTTGAGTTTCTTCCTGTCTCTTATACACATCT
>SDWL01000087.1 GCA_004195315.1 Lutibacter sp. | reverse complement strand
AGATGTGTATAAGAGACAGGAATATATTCGTCACCAGATAAAACAACTTTCATTTCCCATACCGCTGATGCACCAGTATAAACATCGTAAAAAACAGTAAATTTTTGACCTTCTTCCATTCCTGGGAAGTTATTTAATATTACAGTGTTAATGTAAGCTAGTATTTCAGCTTCATTTTTATAGTTAGTTTCACCTTCTCTAACATCAAAGTTATCATAATAACCAGGATCACCATATTCAGTCCCTAAAAAATCATAATCTGATTGAGTTAATGTATACTTAATTGTATTATCAGGTACCCAAGAGTTTCCATCATGTCCAAATTGTAAAGAAGCACTATGGGCTGTCCACATACCATCAATAACAGTATATAAATTACCTCTAACTTTAGTACCTGCACCACTAATGTAATATTTATACATCATAATTAATTCATCTCCTTCTTGTGCAAATGGATGTGCTAATGCTAAGAAAGCTGGTAAATAATTAGTAGGAGCTATATTACTATCAAAGTTATTGTATCTACCTGGTTGACCTGAAGATGTACCCATAGAATCATAATCAGCTGAACTTAAGTAATATATACCTCTTGAAGAATTCCAATAAGTACCATTAAACGAATAGTAAAGTTCTGTATACAAGTTTTCACCTTGTACATCAATTGCAACATCATTAACCATAAGATCTTCCCAAGAAGTAGTAACACGCACACCATCTAAAGTACCTGTTGGACCATTCCATCCTTGACGTATTCCAATTCGTTCTATAGTTGTACCAGCTGCACCTGTGTTTGTTGCTTCTGGAGTTACAGGTTCAATTGCCTCAGCAGTTGTTAACACATATAAATTAGATGTACCATTGTCAATATTATAAGATGCTACAATAAGATAGGTTGTATCAAAATCAAAAGATGTAGTTCCAAAAGTTAAAGTACTTGAGCTAGCCCCAATTCCGAATAACATTTTCCCATTTCCATCACTCTTTACTCCAACTCGACCTCTAAAATTAGTTCCTTCGTCCATCACATGAAAAAAGTAAGTCCCATTCTCAGCACCAACAGCACTTAAATTTACTAAAGTGCTTAAATAAACAGTTCCTGAGTTTTTAGGAGTAAATGAACGATTAACATCTCCAGAGCCAAAACCATCTATTAAAACAGAACCTCCTATGTCAGATGAAGGGTAATTTGCCATAGACAAATTTGTAGTTGCATATCCAACAAATGGCGCCCCTCCAGAATGAAGTGACCAATCACTATTAGCTGATAAATCTCCAGCTACAGATCCATAATCAAAATTATCTTCTATTAAATAATTGCTTGTTATTGAAATAATAGGCTCTTCTGTATATTGAGTATATTTTACCTTTACAATATCACCTTCTTCTGCTACTATATTGTTTTCAAGTATCTCTTCTAAAAAATCACTTGGTGTAGCATCTGGATAAAAACCTAATACATCACTACCGCTTGTAGCATAATCATCCATGTTTAAAGTATAGTTTTCAGCATTAATATAGTCGTTAACATCACCTAAATCAGTAAGTCCAGCAACCATATTATAGTTAACTAATACAGATGAACCATTTCCCCATACAGGATAAAGGTCAGAAAGAAAATCAGGAATCATTGTTTTAATATCATCAACAGATTCAAATCCTCCATCTAAATTTAGATTTTCATAATCATCATCAGTTAGTGTTATTACTGCATCACCAACTACAATATTTTCTTGAGCATCAAGAGCACTATAGATCTCATCCATCGGTTCACAGCTTGTAAATACCAAGCCTACAACCATTATTAAATAAATTAATTTTTTCATAATTTTATATTTTTAAAATTTAAGTTTTGCACTTATGTTAAAAGTTCTTCCGTAGCCGTACCATACTAAGGCCGTTTCAGAAACTGAACCAGCACCATCAGTTGCGTCAGAAACATATTGAGTGTCAAATACATTGTTCATTCTACCAGTTAATGTTGCATCTAAGTCACCAATTTTAAATCCATGTCTGATACTCATATCAAAAGTTGAATAATCAGGAAGTGTCCAAGCTTGTGGGCCTTCAGTAGTTCTTCTATTTGGATCGTAACGGGCATAGATATCAGCAAAATAGTTAAAATCCATAGTGAAATGTGTTTTCTCCATTAGCTCATAATCAAAACCTAAAGCTGCAGTTGTTTGTGCTGCATCAGATACTTTTAACCCAGCAATAAATAAATCTATGGTATCTACTAGTTCTTGTGAATCATCAAATATTTGCACATTTTCAACATTATTATCCCAAGTCCAGTCTCCTAAAGAAAGCATCCCCGTTATTTTTAATTTATCAGAAGCCCTGTAAGTCCAATCTAATTCAATACCTTGGTGAATTGCATTAACACCTAGGATATTAGCAGAGTTGAATGTTCCATCAGCATTTTCGAAACTTCTTGTTAACGTTCTGTCTTTCCATTCAGTTCTGTAAATGTTTATATTTGCTCCAAAATTTGTACCCTTAAAACCATAACCTAATTCAGTACTAAATATTTTTTGATTTTCAGCATCAGCATTAATGTGTTCATTATCATAATTTAAGAAAACAGAACTAAATCCTGGTGCTTTTTCAAAATATCCAATATTTGCAAATACATTATGCTCATCATTAATATTATAGTTAGCACCACCTTTTACACTATATCCTGAAAAGTTGTATTTATCAGTGGTTTGTATTGCGTCACTATCTAAATAGTTAAAGTAATCAACTCTAACATAAGATGTGTTAGAAACTGCAACTGAAACAAAACCAGCTATATTATCTTTATCATATTCTAATTGTGTAAATAAACCTTGCCATTCAACTTCACCATCATTCCAGTAATCACGTTTATCACCAACTTGTAAAGCTGCATTTGGGTTGTTTACATTATTGTTGTCAGAGGCATAATCCGCACCTAATAAATCGGTTACTTCAGAGAAGTGTTTTCCAACATATGATCTTAAATCTACACCACCTACAAACGATAAATTATCGTTTATTTTAGTTTTTAACGTAGATAATGCACCAAACCAAGTATGGTCATTTCTAGAAGCTCTTAAATATGCTTCTGCTCCTAATGCACCATTTGCACGGTTAATCGCAACAATATTGTCTATATCTATTGGTTGATCAGCGCCACCAATTCTTTGCTTAAATAAGCTAGAATTACCTGCAGTACCACCACCTCCTCCTGAACCCCAAGAAGCATATAAAGCAGTAGATATATTTGTTTTATCGTTAATAGTCCAATAATGATTTAAAGAAGTTTGTGATTTGTGGTAGAAGTTATCTTCTACATTTACAACATTACCATCTCTAAGACCCCAGTTTGGGTTAAATTTAATTCCACTATCAGCATCTCTATAAGTAGAAATTAAACTTTGATTTTGTCTTTGTCCGTGCCATTGTGGTGCTCCAAAAGTTGTTAAGGAAATTTTGTGATTATCACCTATTTGTTTTGAAATATTAGCAAAATAGCTATATCCTTCAAATTCTGTTCCGTCTACATATCCATTACCTTTAGTTTTAGCAGCAGAAATTGTTGCGGCAAAACCATTATCTAATAAACCTGTAGAAACGGTAGCACCATATTTTTGGTAACCATCATTCCCAGTACTTGAAAAAATATTTCCACCTTTTTCAATATCAGTAGTTTTAGATAAAATGTTAACAGTACCACCAATAGAAGGTACAGCAACTTTAGACGCTCCTAAACCCCTTTGTACTTGCATAGCACTTGTAACATCAGCTAAACCTGCCCAGTTACTCCAGTAAACTTTACCGTTTTCCATATCATTAACAGGTACACCGTTAATCATAACTGCTACGTTTTCAGAGTTGAACCCTCTTAGGGTTAAGCCTCCATCTCCAAAACCACCACCTGATTTAGTTGCATACACACCAGGAGTAGATTTTAATATTTCAGGAAATTCTTGAGATCCTAATTTGTTTTCAATAACATCTGCTTTAATAGTTGAAACTGCCACAGGTGTTTTTCTTTGAATTGCAAAAGATATTGCAGTAATCACAATTTCGTCTAATGACTCAGCAGAAGGCATTAATGCAATTGTGCCAAAATTTTTGGTACCGTTAAATGTTAATGATTTGGTTTCATAACCTACAAATGAAACTAAAATAGTACCATTAGTACTTGAAGTTTCGAATGTGAAATTTCCATCAAAATCTGATGAAGCTCCTGATTGAGTCCCCTTAAGGGCTACAGTAGCGCCTGGTAACGGTTGATTTGTTTCATCAACAATTTTACCAGTAAGTTTGGTTTGTGCAAAAATGATAGATGTTGAAATCAACATTACTACCACTAGCCAATTTTTAAAATTTTTCATTGTGTAATTTAGTTTGAATTAAATGTTTGTGCAAAAATGCAATTTTTTGTTAACTGTTATTTTAACTAATTGTTAAGTTTTTAACAAAAAATTAAGAATATTAAAAATAGTAAAAAACATCATAAAAACAGATGCTTACAACTTTAAATGTTAACAGCTTATTAACAGATGCTATTTTTTAAAGAAGGTTGCTTTTAAAACATTAAAAAATTAAGATTTTTTATATAATTTTTGCGCTAATTCTTTTCCTAATTCTACTCCAAATTGGTCAAAACTAAAAATATTCCAAATCACTCCTTGAACAAATATCTTATGCTCATAAAAAGCAATTAGACTTCCTAGAGTTTTAGGTGTTAGTTTTTTTATTAAAATGGTAGTGCTAGGTTTGTTTCCTTCAAAAACTTTATAAGGTAATAATGTTTCAATTTCGTTCATTTTACCTTGTGTTTTTAAATCTAAGTGAGCTTCTTCTTTTGTTTTGCCCTCTGCTAGTGCTTGAGTTTGCGCAAAAAAGTTAGCCATTAATTTATCATGGTGCTCTTTATTACCGTAAAGAGATTCTTTAAACCCAATAAAATCAGCAGGAATTAGTTTTGTACCTTGGTGTAATAACTGCATAAAAGCATGCTGAGAATTAGTACCTGTACTTCCCCAGATAATATTTCCTGTTTGATAATTAACTGGATTTCCATTTCGGTCAACACTTTTACCATTACTTTCCATAATGGCTTGTTGTAAATAAGGTGCTAATTTGCTTAAGTATTGTGTGTAAGGTAAAACAACTTCAGTTTCGATATTAAAAAAGTTGGTATACCAAATACCAATTAAGCTTAAAATAACTGGCGCATTGTTTTCAAAAGGTGTGTTTTTAAAATGTTCATCCATTTCAAACGCACCAATTAACAATTCTTTAAAGTTCTTGAAACCAACAGCTAAACTAATTGAAAGTCCAACAGCGCTCCATAATGAAAAACGACCACCAACCCAATCCCACATTGGGAAAATATTTTCTGAAGCAATTCCAAAGTTTTTAACGGTTTCTAAATTGGTTGAAACCGCCACAAAATGTTTGGCAACATCACTTTCAGAAGCTGTTTGCAAAAACCACTTTTTTATAGTGGTTGCATTTGTAAGTGTTTCTTGTGTTGTAAATGTTTTTGAAACAATAACAAATAGCGTTGTTTCAGGATTTAAGTTTTTTATTACTTCTTGAACGTGATCACCGTCTATATTGGAAACAAAATGAACATTTAGTTGATTTTTATAATATTTTAAAGATTCAACAATCATATCTGGCCCTAAATCTGAACCTCCAATACCAATATTTACAATATCAGTAATTGATTTATTTGTATACCCTTTCCAATCTCCAGAAACTACTTTGTTAGTAAAAACTTCTATTTTGTTTAATGCTTCTTTTATTTCAGGCACTATGTTTTCACCCTCAACAAATACTTCATTGTTTAATTGGCTTCTTAAAGCAGTATGTAAAACAGCTCTTTTTTCAGTTTGGTTAATTATTTCCCCAGAAAATTGAGCATTAATTGCGCCTTTCAAATCAACTTCTTCTGCTAATTCTAATAAGTACTTTAATGTTTCTTCTGTTATTCTATTTTTTGAATAATCAAATTCAAAGTCATTAAAATGTATAGTGAGTTTATTTTTTCTATCTGTATCATTATTAAACAATGATTTAAGATGTACGTTTTTTACTTCGTTATAATGTGCTGTAAGTTGTTGCCAAGCCTTTGTTTGGGTTGGATTGATATTCTTCATAGTTATAGTCTTATGAGTTTAGTTCTTCTTCTTGAATATTTATTTTGTCAATCAATTTTGGATAAGTAATTGAGTCTAGTTTATTTTTAAAAGGAATAATAAATTTGAAATATGCTGGTTTTACAGTTTCTTTCATAGGTTCAGCAGCTGGTAATTTTTGTTTGTAAGGGTCAACTTGTTTTCCATTTTTCCAAAAACGATAACAAACGTGTGGTCCTGCTGTATTCCCTGTCATTCCAATATAACCAATTATTTCGCCTTGTTTAACCACTTCGCCAACTTTAACATCCCTTTTACTCATATGCAAATATTGCGTACTATACGTACTGTTATGACGTATTTTAACATAATTTCCGTTTCCGCCTTTATAGCGAGATTCAGTTACTGTACCATTTGCAGTTGCCATAATTGGTGTGCCAACAGGTGCCGCATAATCAGTTCCTTTATGTGCTCTAACCCTATTCCCATACAATGGAATTCTTCTTCGTAAGTTATATCTTGAAGAAATTCGACTAAACTGAACTGGCATTTTTAAAAATTGACGACGTAAATTGGTAGCCTCATCATCAAAGTAATCGTGAATATTCAATAGTGAATCAGCTACAAAGTTAAAAGCGTAAAACGGTTTTCCACCATGTTCGAAATAGGAAGCTTTAACTTCGCCTATACCAACTGGGATTGTGTCATTAATATACAATTGCTCATATATTAATTTGAATTTATCATTTTTTTGAAGTTTAGAAAAATCAATTGTCCAGGCGTAAATATCATCAGCCATTTTATAAGTTAAATAGGAGCTTAATCCTTGATTATCCATAGCATTTGAAAGATTGCTTGTGATAATCCCTGAGGCAGTTTTAATAACTTTTTTTACCGGTATTTTAGCATTATAAGCTTTAATGATGGAGTCTTTAAAATCAATAACGGTATAATTAACTTTAGAGTGCTTGTATATAAAAACTTGTGCGGCTTCTGTTGAGTCTGTTTTTGCCAAAATAGTATATGAAATACCACTTCTAATTTTTCGAACATTAAAAGTATCTTTTATTTGGGAAACAATTTCTAACACTTTTGGATAGTCAATATGATATCTATCAAGTATTTCGCTAAAATTCTCTCCAGATTTTATGGTGTCATTAATAACTTTATAATCATTTAATTTAAAACCATATTCGTAAATAATTTTGGGTAAAGTAGGTGGTATAACAATTTCTGGTTTTTCGCCTTTACAAGCGATTAGTAAAACAACAACTATAAGTGTAATTATTTTTTTCAAAAGGGTTTGTTTTTACGAATTAATAAGGCTCAAAAAATTAAAACGCAAAAGTACAATTTAATTGTCAAAAATAATGTTAAAAGGATGTGCTAAACCTTTAAAAGCATCTAAATCTGCTCTAAGTGATCCAACGGCTAATGAGGCTTTTATACGAAGTGGGATTTTGTTTTCATCATCTGTTATCCAAATACTTAAACTTTCTTGTTCTTTAAAAATACGACCAGCTTGTACCATAGGTCTAAATTTTAAGGTTTTTATTTTTCCGAATTTTGTGTTTATTATTTCTCTTCCTAAAAAATGAAGTTTAAAATTGGTAATTTCTTCATCAAAAAACATTTGCAGTTCAATTTCTTCTCCAACTTTTAAATCGTTTAAATTTTGATTTCTTAAATAATATAGTGTTGATAATATATCTTGTATTTCACTGCTAATGGGATATTTTTTTACAGTATTATATCTGTCTCTTATACACATCT
>SDWL01000086.1 GCA_004195315.1 Lutibacter sp. | reverse complement strand
AGATGTGTATAAGAGACAGGTTGTAAAAGAGTATATGAATCAGTTAAAAGGAATTGTTGATTCTAACGAGATTGATTTACTAAAAATGGCAATTCGTTTACCAGATTCTTTAAAAACCGAAAAAGAAGAATTAGATGAAGATGAGTGGGAACAAATTGATATTGCAATAAGTGAAACTCTCGAAAAAATTAAAGAATATAGGTTAGACGAAGGAAAAGTATTACTTGCTGATTTTGAATTACGTATTTCTATTATTGAAGAATTACTTGAAAAAGTAATTCTAGAAGATCCAAAACGTATTGAACACGTGAAGGAAAAGATAAAAAAATCCATTTCAGAATTAGAAGCTAAAATAGATGAAAGCAGATTTGAGCAAGAACTTATTTATTATATTGAAAAACTAGATATAACAGAAGAAAAAGTTCGCTTAAAAAATCATTTAGATTATTTTAGAAAGGAATTAAATGAGGAAATTTCTAATGGTAAAAAACTTGGATTTATCACTCAAGAAATAGGTAGAGAAATTAATACTGTTGGGTCTAAGTCAAATTTTGCAGATATGCAAAAATTAGTGGTTCAAATGAAAGATGAACTTGAGAAAATAAAAGAGCAAAATTTGAACGTTTTATAAAAGAATAACACAGTGAAAAAAGACGGAAAACTGATAGTTTTTTCAGCACCTTCTGGTTCAGGTAAAACTACAATTGTACACCATTTATTATTGCAAGCAGCATTAAACTTAGATTTTTCAATCTCAGCAACTTCGCGTGAAAAAAGAGGAACAGAAATTCACGAAAAAGATTATTATTTTATTTCCTTGAAAGAATTTCAAAAACATGTTGAAAAAGATGATTTTATTGAATGGGAAGAAGTGTACACAAATAATTTTTACGGTACCTTAAAAAATGAAGTTGAACGAATTTGGGAATTAGGAAAGCATGTAATTTTTGATATTGATGTAGTTGGCGGTTTAAGTATAAAAAATAAATTTCCCGAACAAACCTTGGCTATTTTTGTTCAGCCGCCATCAATTGAAGAAATGGAACGAAGACTAAGAAATAGACAAACAGATAGCGAAGAAAAAATAAAAGAAAGAGTAGCAAAAGCTGAAAAAGAGTTGAAATATGCTAAAGATTTTGATGTTATTTTAATAAATAATGATTTAGACACAGCTAAAAAAGAAGCATACGGTTTAGTTGATAACTTTATAAAATAAATGAAGGTAGGATTGTTTTTTGGTACATTTAATCCAATTCATATTGGGCATTTGATTATTGCAAATTATATTGTCGAATTCTCTGATTTAGATGAGGTTTGGTTTGTGGTAACACCACAAAGTCCGTTTAAACAAAAAAAATCAATGCTAGATAATAATCATAGACTAGCAATTGCCAATATAGCGGTAGAAAATTACCCGAAATTAAAAACTTCAAATATTGAATTTAATTTAGCTCAACCAAATTACACTGTAAATACCTTGATTCATTTTGTAGAGAAATTCCCAAATCATAAATTTTGTTTGATTATGGGAGAAGATAATTTAAAAGGGTTTCATAAATGGAAAAATTATGAAGCAATACTTGAAAATTACGAGTTGTATGTATATCCAAGAATTTCTGATGGAAAAACGGAACATGAATTTTCAACTCACCCAAAAATTCATAAAGTAAATGCTCCAATAGTTCAAATATCTTCAACTTTTATAAGAAAAGCAATCCAAGAAAGAAAAGACATAACTACCATGTTACCCGAAAATATTTGGAAATATATTGATGAAATGAACTTTTATAAATAGTAAAATTGGCTAATTTTTAACATCACTAAGTTAGTGGATTGAAATTATTTTAATAAAATTTCGTTGTATATTTGTTTCAATAAGAATTATGGCAAAAAAACCTCAAAATAAAAGAAAATTTAGACAAAAGTTAATTCATAAATACCGTTTGGTAGTTTTAAATGAAGATACTTTTGAAGAAAAATTATCATTTAAATTAACTCGGTTAAATGTATTTATTTTAGGGAGTGTGTTTTCAATACTATTAATTGTAGGTACAATTTTTTTAATTGCATTTACACCATTAAGAGAGTATATACCTGGCTACTCATCTACTCAATTAAAAAAAGACGCCACCAAATTAGTATATAAAGCCGATTCTTTACAGCAAGTATTAGAAGTAAATAACTTATATATTCAAAAAGTAAGAGCGTTATTAACAGGAGAAATTTCAGAAGTTCTATTTGATAAAGATTCAGTTTTACAAGCTATTCAATATGACAAAGACTCTATGAATTTAGAGCCTTCTTTTAATGATTTAGAATTTAGACAAGAAATAGAAAGAGCCGATAGATTTAGTATCTTTGATGAAGCCACCAAAGATGTTGATATTGTGTTTTTTGCTCCAGTAGTTGGAACTTTATCTGATGGTTATAATTTGAAAAAAAAGCATTTTGCAGTAGATATTGCAATAGAAACAGGAACTCCGGTGAAATGTGTTGCTGACGGAACTGTAATTTTTGCTGAATGGACAGCACAAACAGGGAATGTAATTATTGTAAAACATGCAAGCGGGTTTATTTCTATTTATAAACATAATGGAGCTTTACATAAGCATCAAGGAGATTTAGTGAAATCTGGTGAAGTAATTGCTTCTGCAGGAAACTCTGGAGAATATAGTACTGGGCCGCATTTACATTTTGAATTATGGAATGAAGGGTATCCAGTAGACCCAACCAATTATATTGATTTCGAATAATAATGAGTATTAAATCATTTTTAGCAAAACCATTTGCAAAACTAGTTGCAAGCAAATTTTACAAACAAAGTAACAATGCTGTAGAAGTGCAGCAAAAAGTTTTTAAAGATTTGATTGCAAAAGGAACTAACACCACATTTGGTAAAGATCATAAGTTTAGTAGTATAAAAACATATGAAGATTTTAAAAAACAAGTTCCAGTTCGTGATTATGAAGCGTTAAAACCTTATGTAGAAAAGGTTGTTACGGGTGAATCTGATATTTTATGGAAGGGAAAACCATTGTATTTTGCCAAAACTTCAGGTACAACTTCAGGCGCAAAATACATACCACTTACTAAAGAATCTATGCCAATGCATATTAGTGCGGCGCGTAATTCATTGCTTCTGTATATAGCTGAAACCAAAAAAACATCTTTTGTTGATGGAAAAATGATTTTTTTACAAGGAAGCCCAGAACTAAATGAAAAAAATGGCATTAAAACAGGTCGGCTTTCAGGGATTTCTGCACACTTTATTCCTCAATATTTACTTAAAAATAGGTTGCCTAGTTGGGAAACCAATTGTATTGAAGATTGGGAAACCAAAGTTGATGCTATTGTAAATGAAACTATCAACGAAAATATGACACTTATCAGTGGAATTCCATCTTGGGTGCAAATGTATTTTGAAAAGATAATTGAAAGGACAGGAAAAAAGGTAGGTGAGGTTTTTCCAAACTTTAATTTATTCGTTTATGGAGGCGTTAATTTTGAACCTTATAGAAATAAGTTTGAAGATTTAATTGGAAGAAAAGTGGATACTATAGAATTATATCCAGCTTCTGAAGGTTTTATAGCATATCAAGATTCTCAAAACGAAAAAGGAATGATGTTGTTGGTAGATAATGGTATGTTCTATGAGTTTATTCCTTCCGAAGAATTTTTTGAAGAAAATCCATCTAGGCTTTCTTTAGCCGATGTAAAAATGGGCGTAAACTATGTGCTAATTTTAAATACAAATGCTGGACTTTGGGGTTATAATATTGGTGATACTGTAGAGTTTCTTTCAGTGAACCCACCAAGAATTATAGTTACTGGTCGCATTAAACATTTTATTTCAGCATTTGGAGAACACGTTATTGGTAAAGAAGTTGAACATGCAATAAATGAAAATACAATTAACACAACTATTGGTATTACTGAATTTACTGTAGCACCTCAAATAACGCCAGAAAGTGGCTTACCATACCATGAATGGTTTATTGAATTTGATAATGAACCTGAAAACTTACAAGATTTTGCAGCTAAAATTGACGCTTCAATGCAACTACAAAATATCTATTATTTAGATTTAATTAAAGGAAAAATATTACAACCTTTAAAAATAACCAGCATAGAAAAAGGTGGTTTCAATAATTATATGAAATCAATTGGGAAGTTAGGAGGGCAAAATAAAGTGGCTCGTTTATCTGATAATCGTACAATAGCTGATGACCTTTCAAAATTTAAAATTTAATGAAAGTTGTTTCAGTTAATATAGGTGAGAAAAAAGCAATAAACTATAAAAGTAAAATTGTTGAAACAGGTATTTTTAAGTTTCCTGTAAATCATCCTATTTTTTTAGGTGTGGAAGATGTAGAAAATGATGCTGTAATTGACAGAAAATATCATGGTGGAATTGACCAAGCGGTATATGCTTATTCTGAAAATCATTATTCTTATTGGAAAGAATTGTATCCAAATTTAGATTGGCATTATGGTATTTTTGGAGAAAATTTAACCATTTCAAATTTAGAAGAAACCGAAATTCAAGTTGGAAATCAATATAAACTAGGTGAAACTATTATTGAGGTAACAAAACCTAGAGAACCTTGCATGAAATTGGCTCTTGTTTTTGAAACGCAACAAATTTTAAAACAATTTTGGAATTCGACAAAAAGTGGAATTTATTTTAAAGTATTAAAAACAGGAAATGTTACTGTTAACGATGAGCTAATTCTTATTAAAAAAAGTGAAAATTCTCCAACAATTGCAGAAGTTTACGAATCTAAAAAAGTAACATAAAAAAAGGCTCACAAATGTGAACCTTTTTAATTTATCAAATAAAGTTTGGTTTACTTTTTAGATAATAAATCTCTTATTTCAGTTAATAAATCTTCTTGAGAAGGTCCTTTTGGTACTTCTGGAGTAACCTCAACAGGTTTTTTAGTTTTGTTATAAGCCCTAACAATCATAAACATTACAAAACCTACTATTATTAGGTTAATAATTGTGTTTATCCATAATCCATAGCCTATTACAGCTCCTCCAGCTTCTTTAGCAGCTGCTAAAGTTGCGTATTCATTACCATCCATAGCAATATGAAGGTCTGCAAAATCAATTCCTCCAGCAAAATAACCAACAATTGGCATTGCAATATTATCAACAAAACCTTTGATTACAGCACCTAATGCTCCTGCCATTATAACCGCTACTGCAAAATCAATCACATTTCCAGTCATAATAAAATTTTTGAATTCTTTTAACATGTTATTGTTTTTTAATTGGTTAGCTAAAGCTAAGTTACTAAATTAACAATTAATTAACAATTCTTTTTATTCGCTGTGAAATAGCAGTCAATAATTCGTAAGGAATGGTATTGATAGCTTTTGCTAAAGCCACAATATTTTGTTGATTTTTATAAATAACAACTTCATCGCCTTCATTACAATTAATATCTGAAATATTAACCATAATCATATCCATACAAACATTTCCAATGATAGGTGCTTTTTGGTTGTTTATGTAAACATATCCTATTCCATTGCTAAATTGTCGTGAAATACCATCAGCGTGACCAATTGGTATTGTAGCTGTTTTTACAGTTGAATTTGCTTTAAAAGCTCTATTATAACCTACAGTTTCTCCTTTCTCTAAAGCTTGTATTTGGGAAATAACTGATTTTAAAGTGAGTACATTTTTTAAGTTGGAAGTTTCCTTTTCATTATTACCAAAACCATACAATCCTATTCCTAAACGCACCATATCAAATTGCGCTTCAGAAGCGTAATTTATAATCCCTGAAGTGTTTAACATATGTTTAAAAGGAACTGTGTTTAGTTGGCTAATCAATTCATTGGAAAATGAATTAAATGTACTAATTTGTTGTAAAGTAAATTCACGCTCATTTAAATCTTCACTTGCTGCAATATGAGAAAAAATAGATTTTACAATTATCCCTTTTTGATTGTTAATTAATGATAAAATTTTAGAAATATCCTTTTTTGTAAATCCTAATCTATTTAAACCAGTATTAAATTTTAAATGAATAGGATAATTTTGAAGTTTTAAGACCTGTGTGATTTCAATAAATGATTTCAGTAAATTAACTGAATAAATATTGGGTTCTAAATTGTAATTTATAATTTTTTGAAGATTACTTTTTTGTGGATGCAACACTAAAATAGGTGTTTTAATTCCTGCGTTTCTTAAAGCAATACCTTCATCTAAATAAGCAACAGCAAAATAATCAACTTTAGGTGCTAAAAATTTCGCAATTTCAACGGCACTACTTCCATAACCAAAAGCTTTAACAACTACTAAAATTTTAGTGTTTTTATAAAGTTTAGATTTAAAATAATTGAAGTTAAAATCAATTGCGTTTATATCTATTTCAAGTACGGTAACATGGTTATTCTCCATTCGTATTTTGCGCTTCTTTTTTGTTTTTTTCTGTGCGAATAGCTTTGTAGTATGCAGCACGACTTAAAGGTTCGTATTCTTGTGTTTCGCCTAGCATTACAAGTTCATCACCTGCAGCAGTTCTATGGCTATAATGAGCCAAATTTCCAGTTCTTGTGCAAACCGCATGTACTTTTGTTACATACTCTGCAGTTGCCATAAGTGCTGGCATTGGTCCAAACGGATTTCCTTTAAAATCCATATCTAAACCTGCAACTATAACACGAACACCACGATTTGCTAGTTCATTGCAAACAGCAACAATTCCATCGTCAAAAAATTGCGCTTCGTCTATCCCTACAACATCAACATCAGTTGCTAAAATTAAAATATTTGAGGATGAAGGAACAGGCGTAGATCTAATTTCATTGGCGTCATGTGAAACTACCATTTCTTCATCATATCTAGTGTCAAGAGCTGGTTTAAAAATTTCTATTTTTTGTTTGGCAAATTGTGCTCGTTTTAACCTACGAATTAGTTCTTCTGTTTTACCAGAGAACATGGATCCGCAAACTACTTCTATCCAGCCAAATTGTTCGTTATGATTTACTGTATTTTCAAGAAACATTTTGTAATTTCACGCTTGAAAGGTTATTGTAATTTTTTAAATTCAAAACAAATGCAATAAAAATTATTATTACATTCGTTTAGTAATTAATTTAAAACAGTACTATACTGTTTTGATTTCTTACAAATTTATTAAAAATAATACATCAAAAACGATTTAATAAAGCAACTTATGCACAAAAAAATAAAAGCCGAATTAGTAAGTCTGGCACACAGTATTTTACAATTGAAAAATAGTGATGATATTAGTGTACTTCATAAAAAAGCACACGGAGTCTATGAAAAACTGTCAGTGTTAAAGTTTGTTGATGCATATATGAATAGTGAAACTAATTCAGTAGAAATCACTAATGAAATTGTTGATAAAATAGAACCTTCTTTTATAGAAGAAGAAAAGGAGGCGCTTCCTGATATAGTTGAAGTTTTGGATAACGTTGAGAATCAAGAAATGTTCTCAGAAAAACAAATTGAAGAGATCTCTGATGTTGAAGATACCATGGTGAAAGATGGTGAAAAAGAAATTTTTTCAATTCAAAACTCATTAGAAGAAGAACTAAAAGATGCTGTTTCAGCAGATATTGCTGCACAAATGTTTGAAAGAGTTACTAAAGAAAATCCGATAATTGAAGAAATTTCAGAAAATAAACAACGCTCTTTAAATGATACGTTGTTTAAAAATAATTTGCAAGTGGGTTTAAACGATAGAATAGCATTTGTAAAATATTTGTTTGAAGGAAATCAAGAAGATTTTAACCGTGTTTTATCACAATTAAATTCGTTTAAAAATGAAGAGGAAGCAAAGGATTTTATCAAAAAAATGGTAAAACCTGATTATGATTGGGGTGACAAACAAGTGTATGAAGACTGTCTCTTATACACATCT
>SDWL01000480.1 GCA_004195315.1 Lutibacter sp. | reverse complement strand
TATCAATACGTCCTGCAGTATCTATCATCTTAGTTTTACCAGTGTAAAAAGGATGTGAAGTTCTTGAAATCTCTAATTTTACTAAAGGATATTCAACACCATCAACATCTAAAGTTTCTTTAGTATTTACTGTTGAACGAGTTAAAAACACGTCTTCATTAGACATATCTTTAAATGCTACCATTCTATAATTTTCTGGGTGTATACCTTTTCTCATTGTAAACTCGTTTTAAATCTATTTTTATTTTTAAGACTGCAAATTTAACTATATTTTTGAAACTTCAAACAAATAATTTACTTTATTTACATAAAAATTAATAAAAAGCTATTTTAAGTTATGTCCTACAAGTCAATACTCAGCATATTTTCACTTACACTTCTATTATCTTGTAAAAGTGAATATAAATTTGTTTTAAATACACCACAAAAAATTCAATCAAATAAAGAGTTAACTATTTCAATTTCTGAGCAAAACAATAAACCAATAGATTCAGTTCAATTTTCAATAGATTATAAAAAAGTAGTTAGTACTGCTAATTCTGTAACTTTAAAAATTAGTGATTATACACTAGGTAAGCATACTATTACGGCTATTATATTTTACGAAAACAAAACCCAAAAAGTAACTCAACCAATTTATTTTATGGCTGATGCTGCGCCTGATGTGTATACTTATAAAATTATAAACACATTTCCGCACGATAAAGAAGCCTACACACAAGGTTTAGAATTTTACAATGGTTTTTTATATGAAGGAACCGGTAGAAAAGGAACATCTTCCATTAGAAAAGTTGAATTAGAAACAGGTAAAGTTTTACAGCAACAAGATATTGATGCTCAGTATTTCGGAGAAGGAATAACTATCTTCAACAATAAATTACACCAACTAACTTGGCAAAGTGGTATTGGTTTTGTTTACGATTTAGAAACTTTTGAAAAAGAAAAAGATTTTAAATACACAAAAAGCCGTGAAGGTTGGGGATTAACTAATAATGGCGAAAAACTAATTAAAACTGATGGCACAGAACGTATTTGGTTTTTAAATCCTGAAACACTTTTGGAAGAAAGCTATATTGAAGCCTACACTAACAAACAAAAAGTTGAAAAATTGAATGAACTTGAGTACGTAAATGGTAAAATTTATGCAAATATTTGGCAAAAAAATTCAATTTTAATTGTTAATGCAACTTCAGGAAAAGTAGAAGGTGTTGCTGACTTAAGTGGTTTAAAAGCTGAAATTTCAAAATTTCAAAAATTAGACGATCAAGACGAAGTGTTAAATGGAATTGCTTTTGACAAAGAAAACAATCGCATGTTTGTAACAGGAAAACATTGGAGTAAATTGTACGAAATTGAGTTATTGAAAAAAGAATAAAACTTAAAATTTGAAAATCAAAATATGTCTATTCGCTCATAACCATCTCCTTTTA
>SDWL01000479.1 GCA_004195315.1 Lutibacter sp. | reverse complement strand
CATTTTTACTTTCTTTCTTAAGTCATCTGTACTTTGATGCAGGTGACAGAAACGATTCACTTTTTCACCTGTTAGATTAGATGTGGCAGTCATTAAATCCTCGTGTTCCGGATCGTGTGCTGTTTCATAAGTCATAGCTACAGAATTGATAGATGGTCGAATCATAGGATGATCAACCGGATTTTCAATTAGTTCTCCAAACATGTACACCTTGATATTTAGTTTCCTAAGGCTCTCAATATATTGTTCCCTCGTCATTAATGCCATTTTATTGTCTCCTCTCGTAAATCGGTCCTCTATATTTTGTTATATCACTATTATTTTGTTCTAAAGTTAGTCAAGCACAAAGCAATTTCAGACTGATTAATAATGCTAAAAAACAAACTATTTCTTTTAAATTAATTAATAATTTAGTTGTTTTTCCTATTGAAGTAAATGGGAAGGAATTAAATTTTATACTGGATTCGGGTGTTGGGACTACCATTTTATTTAACATAAATAATAAAGATTCGGTACAACTTAACAATGTAGAAAAAATTAAATTAAAAGGTCTTGGGAAAGAGGATGCTATAGATGCTATTTTATCTAAAGGCAATATTTTTGGTTTTAGCAATATTAGAAGCTCAAACCAAAACTTATATGTTGTTTTTGATGATAGTTTTGATTTATCTTCTAAACTTGGAATTACCTTACATGGAATTATAGGTTATAAAATATTAAAAGATTTTGTTGTTAAAATTAACTATAATAGTAAAAAATTAACATTTTATAAATCAGATACATACACGTTTAAAAATTGTAAAAATTGCGACACATTTAATTTAGAAATTTATAAATTAAAACCATATATAAATGTTGGAGTAAAATTGGATTCTTTCACTAATAAAATAACACCTGTTAAGTTATTGATCGACTCAGGTGGGAGTGATGCTATGTGGTTATTTGAAAATACACACCCAGACATTTTACCGCCCAAAAAGTATTTTGAAGATTTTTTAGGTGAAGGGTTAAGTGGTACAATTACAGGAAAACGAGCAATTATAAATAGCGTTGTTTTAGGAAAGTTTGAACTAAAAAATCCAACAGTTTCTTTTCCAGATTCCTTATCTATTTCACATGCACTTAAATTTAAAGAACGAAACGGCAGTATTGGAGCTAGTATTTTAAAAAGGTTTACAGTTATTTTTGATTACCAAAGAAATAAAATGATGTTAAAAAAAGGAAGCTCATTTCGCGCACCTTTTAGATATAATATGAGTGGTATTGAATTAGTTTACAATGGGAAGTTGTTAGTGAAAGAAAATGATAATACAAATGTGGGTTTATCAATGAGTGATCAAAATTCTGAACAGAATAAAATCTGTCTCTTATACACATCT
>SDWL01000478.1 GCA_004195315.1 Lutibacter sp. | reverse complement strand
AGATGTGTATAAGAGACAGGGGTATTACAAAATAAAGTTCGTAGTAAAACTAAAGACCTTAGAAAGCAATTAGATTTAAATTCTCAAATAATGAGTGAACTTGAGAATCAAAAAAATAAAGCAGAAGAAAGCGACAAAATGAAATCGGCCTTTTTAGCTAATATGAGTCATGAAATAAGAACACCTATGAATGGTATCTTAGGTTTTACAGACCTTTTAAAAACAAATAATTATTCTTCAGAAAAGCAAGCTAAATTTATTAATATCATTCAACAAAGTGGTAATAGGATGTTAGAAACCATCAATAATATAATTGAAGTTTCTAAACTTGAATCTGGAATAGAAAAACCCGTTTTTAAAGAGGTTACTATAAACGAAATTATAAATGAACTCCACAATTTCTTTAGTCCTGAAGCCTCATCCAAAGGATTAAATTTAACTTTCACAGAAAAAAACTCAACATTATCGCAACCATTTTATACAGATGAATATAAACTGAACTCAATACTTACAAATTTAATTAAAAACGCTTTAAAATTCACCAATAAAGGCTCTATTGAAATTATTTACACTTTACATGACAACTTTGCTGAATTTTGGATAAAAGACACTGGAATTGGAATTTCATACAACAATCAAGCTTCTATTTTTGAAGAATTTGTACAAGCTGATTTTTCACATTCAAGTGGTTTTGAAGGTTCTGGGCTTGGATTATCTATTTCTAAAGGTTATATCCATTTATTAAAAGGAGAAATAAAACTTGAGTCTGAACCAAACATTGGTTCAACATTCTATGTCCGTATTCCAAATAGCACTAACAGCAAACATTTACCTAACAAAAAAACTCAATCAGTAATCTCAAATGAGCATATTTTATTAAAGTATAATATACTTATTGCCGAAGATGATGAAACATCATTCCTATATTTAGAAAATATATTGGAGAATATTACAGAAAACTTAATTCATGCAAAAAATGGTAATGAAGTTGTTGAATTAGCAAAGAGTACTGAAAACATAGATATAATATTAATGGATATTAAAATGCCACATTTAAACGGCTTTGAAGCAACTGAAGAAATTAGAAAATTTAATAAAGATGTGTATATTATTGCTCAATCTGCTTTTACACAAGAAAGTTTTAAACTAAAGGCAAAAGAGGCTGGTTGTAACGCGTTTATTTCAAAACCAATTAATCAGCAAAAACTACTTAAATTGATTGCCCAAGTTAAAACAAAGACATATAATTTTTAAAATATTAGTAATCTATAAATTACGCTAATTACCTTTATTAATAAATATTTTAAAAATTAAAGTATGCATTTATATTAAGAATTATCTATATTAGTTAAAAATTAAAAATTGTTATTCCAAACTAAAAAGAAAACGGATAAAGAATATAAA
>SDWL01000477.1 GCA_004195315.1 Lutibacter sp. | reverse complement strand
AGATGTGTATAAGAGACAGCTGCCATTGTTTTAGTCCCAATTTCTTCAAACTGTTTTTTTGTTATACTTAAACCTTTATTAGGTCTATTAAAATTTATTTGTTTACTGGGGTTAAGTTCAATCTTGCTCATAATAAACTTAACTTTTCCAACTTCCAATTCTAAAATTAATCCTGGTAGCCCTACATACCCCAAAGGACCAAATGGTACTGGAATATCCAATGAAAACCAAGCAATAATTTCTGACTTTACGTTTTTACCTTTATTTTTCATTACTTGACTCGTCAATGCTTTGTAACAAGTATAACCATTAATATTTTTGATTTCCGAAGTAATTTCCCAATTTGGCTTATTACCTTTTATTAAAAATAATTCACCATAAGCTTCAACTGATGTCAAGAATTCATTCTTCTCAAAATTTGAATAATAAATTCTACTTCCATAAGGACCAATAGCAAAACCATAGTAAAAATCATCTTCTAATTTTAAATTACTTTGTACACTAAATAATGATTCGTTAGGTCTAAATCTCAATTCAAATCTCAACTCATCAAGTATTTTTTTTGCTTCACTCTCTGTTTCCCAAATCTTATTATAAACTCTTTTATTTCTTTTATATAAAGAATTTTCGCTTGTAGTATCTAATAAGTGATTAGAAAATTCCTTTTTGTAAGTTACCTTTCCAAAATAATTTTGTGCACATAAGGAGCTATAACTAAATATTATTAATACTATTCCTATAAAAAATATTCTCATTTTTCTTTCTTTTTATTTAAAACTTCTCTTCCTAAAATTTTAAAAGTAGGAAGAGAAATATTCCTATTATTCAAAACTTACTCGTATAAACCACCTTCTAGCCCTCTATCACAACTATTTGCATATACTAATGTATAATAATATCTAGTTTCATCATCCCAACCATATTCGGTTCCATGCTCCCAAGCTTCCATAAGACATGCTTGATAAGAATGTGCATTAATTGCAAAACTTGCAAAAACAAACACTACACTTAAAATTATTTTTTTCATTTTAATAAAATTTAAATTAGTTAATAGCGCATAATTGCGCTTTATATTTTGTTAATCCTACGAGGTGTATTACTTTTGCAACACTTTCCTCTGTTTGTATGTAGTAGCTATGTCATAGTTAGTGGTTTTAGGTTAAACATTTTATTAGCGTATTGTGTTCTTAAAATTTTACAAACAGAGGATTTTTTTCTTCGACTCTGCACAGTAAGCGTACTTCTTTTTTTTATTATTAGATAAACAAGCATATTTATGCAAGAAATCATGAGATTCCTGCCTTTACTTCAACTCCGCTCAGTAACCACGTAGGAATGACAATTATTTTAAAATGGAAAATGGATTTATAGCAATTGTTTTTTCATAGACGCAATCTATTAAAAGGTTTAATCTTTCTC
>SDWL01000476.1 GCA_004195315.1 Lutibacter sp. | reverse complement strand
TTTATGGTTACTAAAAATTCAAGTATTTAATTTGGCTTTACTTCCCTTTATATTATCATTAGCCGTGAGATATTGGTTTTTGGCTAAAAAATAAACTTCATACTTAGTTTGATTGGTTATTTTTTGATTTAACACTTCTATGAACCTAGAAAAACAATCTCGTTATTGAAACTCCAAAATAATAGATTACTTAGTTTTGGTGTTGCTTGGAATAACGTATATTTCAACTTTATACTTAACTAATATTAGACCAAATTGTGCTGTTTTTACTAACTTCTTGATAGGCAATTTTAATAAAACTGTTTTCTGGTGCTTTTAAACTTGGATCTGTTGTTAATACGTCAATTGCAATATTTCTTGCTGTTTTTAATAAATGAGCATCTTTTATAATATCAGCAATTCTTAAATTTAAAACACCGCTTTGTTGTGTTCCCATTAAATTTCCTGGGCCACGTAATTTTAAATCTACTTCTGCAATTTTAAATCCATCACTTGTAGTAACCATAGTTTCTAAACGTACTTTAGCATCACTAGATAATTTAAAACTTGTCATTAAAATACAAAAACTCTGCTCTGCTCCTCGCCCAACTCTACCACGCAATTGATGTAATTGCGACAAACCAAAACGTTCAGCACTTTCAATAACCATAACACTTGCATTAGGAATGTTTACACCAACTTCAATTACTGTTGTAGCCACCATAATTTGAGTTTCGCCTTTTATAAATCGTTGCATTTCATATTCCTTATCTGCAGGTTTCATTTTACCATGAACAATACTAATTTGATAATTAGGTTTTTGAAACTCGCGCGAAATACTTTCAAATCCATCCATTAAATCTTTATAATCCATAGCTTCGGATTCATTTATTAATGGATACACAACATAAACTTGTCTTCCTTTTTCTATTTCTTCTTTTAAAAATTTAAAAACCGACAGTCGATTAGAATCGTATCTGTGTGCAGTTTTTACTTCTTTTCTTCCGGGTGGTAATTCATCAATAACTGAAATATCCAAATCTCCATACGCACTCATTGCTAATGTACGCGGTATTGGCGTTGCTGTCATCACTAAAATATGAGGTGGTAAATCATTCTTTTCCCACAATTTCGAACGTTGAGCAACTCCAAAACGATGTTGTTCATCAATAATTGCCAACCCTAAATTCATGAATTTTACTTTATCCTCAATAAGTGCGTGTGTACCAATTAAAATATTTAATTCACCCGATTCCAACTGTTCGTGTATAATTCTGCGTTCTTTTATTTTAACAGAGCCTGTTAACAATTTTACAGAAATATTCATACCATTTAAAAGTTCAACTAGTGAATTATAATGTTGTGTTGCTAAAATTTCAGTGGGCGCCATCAGTGCAGCCTGATAGCCATTATCTAATGCCTGTCTCTTATACACATCT
>SDWL01000475.1 GCA_004195315.1 Lutibacter sp. | reverse complement strand
AGATGTGTATAAGAGACAGAGAAATAATAGATCAATTTTGGAGAATAACCATGGCGTTTCATAAGTTCCATTTCCAAATATTATTAGCATACTGATTCCGATAATAAATAAAGAAATTAAGAGCCAACCAGTTCTAGTAATTAAGGGTTGGTCAATTTTTATAGCATCTGGTTTACTTTCTAATTTCACTGAATTCATTACTTTATGAAGAAAATCAGAAGAAGGTATTTCAACCTGAGCTTCTTTAATAACATATTTCGTAAATTCTTCTATAGTTCTATCTGGTTTCATATCAAATTAATAGTTCGTGGTTCAATTACATGTTCTAAAATTGTTGCTAATTTTTTCCGAGATCTAAATAATTTCACTTTAATATTATCTTCAGATAAATTTACAACTTTAGAAATTTCTTTTACTTGTAATTCTTCAAAATAATACAGCGTTAAAATAATGCGTTCTTCCACATTCAATTTTAAAAGTGCATCATTAATTACATGTTTTCTTTCTTCATCTTCCATCTCTTTTAATGCATCCTGCGTATTCTCTAAATCAAATTCATTTAAATTATCAATATTTTCGGTATAAGAAAATCTATTATTGCGCTTAATTAAATCTAAACTAGCATAGTACGCTATTTTATAAAGCCAAGTTGAAAATTTTGATTCACCTTTAAACTTACTCAAATTTTTATATGCCTTTACAAATGAATCCTGCGCAACTTCTTCAGCTTCTTCTTTATTCTTAACAATTCTAATAGTAAGTGTATACACCATATGCTTGTACTTTTCAACTAAAAAAGCATAAGCATTAACATTACCATTTAGGGTTTGTTCTATATAGTACTCGTCTGGTTTGTTATTCATTTTAATATTTGACGACTTAATGTATTACTGAGTTACAATTTAATACAATTAAATTTAAATACTCTTTTGTGTAACCAAATGAAACCATTTATCGTCATACCAAATGAAACACATTAATAACTTAAAATTTATATTATGGAGGCAATACTAATACCTATTTCAATGTTCGTTGTAATCTTTGGAATATTTTATTTACATTATTCAACAAGAAATAAAGAACGTTTAGCACTTATTGAAAAAGGAGCTGATGCTAGCATATTTTTTAGCGCTAAAGCTGCACAAAAAAAATCATCCGTTCCTATTTGGAAAATTTTTATTTTGAATGTAGCTGTATTACTTATTGGTATTGGAATAGGCACTTTTTTAGGTGCTATACTAAAAGCCTATACAGTGATTGATGAAGAAGTTGGCTATACCGGATCCATCTTTTTAATGGCTGGTTTAGGCTTGTTTATAGGATTTACACTATCTAAAAAATTAGTTGAAAAAGAATAGTTCTTCTAATATTTTATCATAAAAAAAGCACCCAATTGGGTGCT
>SDWL01000085.1 GCA_004195315.1 Lutibacter sp. | reverse complement strand
AGATGTGTATAAGAGACAGGCTCAATACTTTTTGGTTCAAAACTATAGTTATAATTTGCTGAAGCTCTCACATTTTGATCTACATATCTCTGAACATTGTAATCTTTATGATAAGTTTCATTATAAGCATACGAAACTGATAAATTTTCTACAATCATAAAAGTGTTGCTTTTTTATTGATTCAGGATTGTAATCTTTTCTAACATTAATTAAACTGATACTTCTTCGTTTTGTGTAATCTTGTGCATTGCTGCTATTAGGATTTATATTTTCAGCATCTTCAAATAATACATCTTGGTATTGAGGATCATATTTTGGATCTTTAAACTCTTCCGAAATGCTATAATTTAATGGTAATTTAATTCCCCATTTTTTTGGTAATAATTGACCTACATTAATATTAGTAACAATATCGTATAGTTTTGTATCTTCCTGGCTGCGTTCATTTACGCGTTGCTCAATACCTCCAAAACCTTTAGTTTCCATTCTTCCTGTTACTGAAACATCGGCAAAATCAGCAAAATTAGCATCTGCACTCACAACACTTGCCCAACCACCTTCATTATCAAACTCAGAAACACGCATTTCATTAAACCAAACCTCTGCGCTTTGGCTGGTAGTTGAAACATTCTTTACACCTAACATTATGGTTTTAATGTTTGATAAGTTTGGATTCCCTTTTACTCTAATATCATATCCTACAATTTCTTCAATCGGAGAAGGCATACCTATAGCAGGGTACAATACATTTGGAGCAATAGCAGCTTCTAATCTTAACAATTTAAGCTTCCCAAAATAATCTAAAAATGCATCTAAATTATTTTCTTCAGGCCAAATATCAAGTGGTGTAGTTACTCCATAATCAGAAATTTTAAGTGGTTTTTCTATTTGATAATAGTTATCATTTAAATCACTACCAATTCTAATAATGGCTATTAATTCATCATCTTGAACTTGTGATTGTGTTTGAACTCCTTCAGCATGTAAAAACAATTTTAAACGTTTATACATCCTTAAATCAACTCTCACATTTTTAAATATTGCTCTAGAATCTTCAGGAGCTAAATCTGTAACTTTTACAGAAAGTGACTGTTCATTTTGTTGTTGTAGCGTAGTACTTCCTCTTAATACTTCTCGCTCAATTCCTGGAGGTAATACATATGGTATTGGGTTTCTACCTTCGTTTTCTTGAATATTAACAACTCCAACTTCAAAATTTTGTAATTGAGGGTTTGTTAGGTCTTGGGGTGGTACTATAGCCTCATCTAATGTTTTTGTATAACGCCTCCAATCTCCACGAACTAATTCTAATTCTCCAAAACGTAAAACTATAGGCATTTTAAATTTTGTTAAAAACATTCGCATAAAACGAATTGAATTAAAACCCGTAATATCATTCACAACCTCATCTGGTGTTCCTACTTGAATTCTAAATTGTAACCATCTAAATTGTTTTACACTACCATCTTCAAGTTGAACATTTACTAGCTTCTCATCAACAATATTATTTTGCCCAACAACTAAATCATTTTTATTCAATGATACTCTGTATTGATAATAACTTTCAACCGAATTCATTGTTTGATCTTTATCAATATCTTCTGTATCAGGATACGTAGTAGCCGAAGTTGGATAGCTTTCAATAGATAAATTATTTGTTGGCGAATTTCCTTGAGTATTATTATATCTTTTATAACGTGTTAAAACAGAAGCATCATTCGTGTCATATTCTGAGCTTCTAAAATAAGAATAGTTGTCATTTGCTGGGTCTAAACCAAAACCAGTACCAAATTTTTGAATTTCTTCTTGATCATTAATACCATCTAACCCTACATCCTGAATTAAACGCTCATTATCGCTATCGCTAAATGCATATAATAAAGATTGACTGGTTGGTATTTTACCCCAAATAGTTGGATCAAAATTAGTATCTAATGCGTTTTTAGGCAATCCGTTTTCATACATTTTTCTTCCGTCTTTTAAAACGTCTTCAGAAATGTTTCCAAGGTTAAAATACAAATCTCCTACTTGATTTGCCAAATCGCTTGGATCAACTCCTGTTGGCAATCCTTCTGCATTAGTAATCGAATAATGGTCGTAAGGATCCATTAACCAAAATTGAATATACTCTACGTTAGATTGCTCAAAATTAGTAGTTGTTAATGCTCTTGTTATACCTCCCCATCTATCTTCAGGGTTTGTAAATTTACCATCGATACCTACATTATTTGTATCGTAATTATAACTTCCTCTTTCATTTGGAAAATAGGCTAAATCCATAGTTCTAACTATGGTAGATTGTGTTAAATCTAAGTCTTGCTCTGGGAACAATTCTTCAAATCTTACGGTTCTAACCTCAGCACGTGAAAGCTCCACATTATCAATATTATTCGGTTTTAATGAAGAACCACCATAAAATAAAGGATCAATAATATACCAAGCTAATCTCGCTCTTTTATAACCGTAGGATAAATCTGTAGCATTTCCTCCAAAATCAAATTGAGATTGAAATTGTGGAGTACTTGACATATGCCATTGCTGAATTGATTTTATTTCTAAAGGAATTTGAGAGCCTTCAAAATCATCAACATATGAAGTTGCTTCACCATTCAATTCAATTCTTTTAGGTGAACCTGGAATTAAATAAGCCAAATCTCCTCTAATTGAAAAGTTTGAAACAACATCGGTATCAATATTAGGTAATTTATTTACCCATTTTGTAAATTTTGGAACTTCAGCTCCGTAACTTGCATTTAACCCGAAAATTGTATTATTAATAGGCTCTTGCCCAAACAATGCTTTTTGAGTGATTGGCTTCTCATTTAAATTTAATATAGTTGCACCTGCAATAAAATTATCAGAAAATTTATGCTCAATATCAATACCTAAAAAACGTTTCGTTTGTAAATTAAATGCTGCATTATTTTCAACTGAAACTTGTATTGGAGCATTTGACGCCTCTAAACTTGGATTTACAATTTGAACCCTACCCATTTGATAATCAACTACATAATCAACTCCCTCAACCAATTCTCTACCTCCAGTTGTAACTCTTACTGAACCTTGCGGAACATTAAATGCGCCTAATGGAATTCCATTGGCACTTTCAGATTTATGATACCCTTTAATTAAATATTTATCTTTTTGCTGAAAATTATTCTTAGCTTCTGATTGGGTAATTTCATATAGTTCATTAAAAATGTACGTTTCATCGGCCACATCCGTTAATTTTGCTTGTAAATCCTTACCAAATGGCTGCACAGTTGGAAAAATGATATAGCCTTTTTCAGAATTTACTGTTGCGCCTTCAACATAATCAAAATAGCCATCGCCTTCTGGTGTTAAAAATTGACTTTGATCTAATCTATCTATATCTAATAAATTTAACAATGTTTTATCTAAAACACCTACAGTTTTTGCATTCTGTAATACATTAATTGGCACACCTGTTGCATCATCAGCATACAACAATTCTAACCTAAAACCATCAGGTTGCATTCTATATGTTTGTAGTGAGTAGATGTTTTTCATCATCAAATCCCACATTGGTATTTGAGTACTAATAATTTCACTACGTAATAATTTTACCACAATATTATCTGGTGCAATAATACCATCACTTGTAAATTCCCCAACTTTATAAACTTTAGGATCTCCACTAATTGTATATTCAAAAGATACTGCAAGCACATCAGAATCTGCTAACCTTCTATTTAATGAAATAACACCTAATTGAGGGTGTATTGTATATTCATCAGGTCTTAATTTTATGGCATTTTCTAATACAGAATAATCACGTCCTTGTTGCATATCAAAAGGTGATAATCCATCACTTACTGTAGCAATTTTACGAATTGCATTAGTTGTTGTTAATATAGATGAAATATCATTCGCCTCATTTAATGGTAATAATGAACCTGGAACTGGAGTTACATTTGCAGGACCAATATTTGCTTGATCTCCTTCTCCCAGATCTGCAACACCCACAATATTTCTAATATCTATTGTTGAAGCACTTC
Source organism: Lutibacter sp. (assembly GCA_004195315.1). Classification (GTDB taxonomy): domain Bacteria; phylum Bacteroidota; class Bacteroidia; order Flavobacteriales; family Flavobacteriaceae; genus Lutibacter. The sequence continues at coordinate 4,012 of SDWL01000085.1, read as the reverse complement.
TATTAGTTACCCAAACCTCTACTTTTGTAATATTAACTGGACTGTTAATTAATGGATATTCTTTTAACGCATTGTTGTAAGCATCTCTAAAATATTGTGCTAAAAAAAAGTGACGGTTTGCATCATAATCAGATGCTTGTAATTCAAAATCTTGTATTGTTGAACCTCCTTGTGCAGCTACTGACCTTGTTTGAGATTTTTGTTCTGCAAATACACCTGTAACTGACGTTTTTCCAAATTTTAATTGTGTTTTAACTCCAAACAGGCTTTGAGCTCCAACAATTAATGAGTTTTTTAACGGCATACTTACATTTCCAACTTCAACTTTTTGAAGTATATCATCTTCAGTTGGTGTGTATTCTAATTTTATTTGATTTTGAAAGTTAAAAGTCGATTGCGTATCATATTGTGCTCCTACTTTTAATCTAGTTCCTACTTTAGCCGAAATGCTTGCACTAATTTCTTGGTTAAAATCGAAAGTAAAACTACTACGGTTACGCTCTGATAATTGTGGATTGTCAACTTTTTGATACAACATTCCTAATTTAACCAAAACAGAACCTTGAGCATTTACTTCAATAGTATTCCCTCCAAAAAGAGATTCAAAAAATCCTGAGTTCACATAATATGTAGGTAATAAGTTTTTTTGAGCATCATCACTTCCAATTTTTTTACTGTTTGTGGCACTTATTTTTTCCTTGTAATACTCAAGCATATCTTTTTTAAGCTTATACTCTTTATACTCATCTTGAGTCATGTAAATTGGGCGTTTTACATAATAATCACCCATTTTTTCAAGAATAATATATTTTCCTAACTCAGTGTCATAAATAATTTCAGATTTTGACGGATCTGTTAAATACAAACTCCCAGATTGTTCACTTTTAAAAGGATATTTTAATTTTAAAGTATCTTTAACTGTATCGGATGTTTTTACAATTGGGATAGTTTGAGCTTTTATTGTTGATTGAATAAACAACAACAAAAAAAGTACTTTATAAATTTTAAATATAAATTGTTTCTTCTCCAAATCTTATAAGTTTTTAAGCGCATTTTTTATTAAAGTTTCAACACGTGCTGTTTTATCTTCCAATAAAATTTTATCTATTACTTTTTCTGATTGTTTTCTGTTGAACCCTAAGACCTCTAGAGCAGATAACGCTTCATTTTTATTCGTATTGCTTTCGGCAAAGGAAACTTCATCAATAGCAAATGTTTTCGAAATTTTATCTTTCAAATCTACTAATACACGTTGAGCTGTTTTTGTACCAATCCCTTTTACAGATTGAATTACACCAACATTTCCAGAAGCTATTGCTTGCTGAATTTCATCAGTAGTCATAGATGATAGCATAGTACGTGCAATACTAGGACCGACTCCTGAAACTGAGATAAGCAATCTGAAAATTTCGCGTTCGGTTTTATTTATGAAACCAAATAAAGTATGTGCATCTTCTTTTACTGATAAATGAGTGTATAACATTATAGCTTCATCATCAGGTAAAAGTGAAAAAGTATTTAAAGAAATGTTTAACCAATAACCAACCCCACTTACATCTATTACGACGTAAGTGGGGTTTTTTTCAATTAATTTACCTCTTATTTGAGTTATCATATTTCACTTTTGTAATAACCCCAAATGTAATAAAATATTATTAATTTTTCGATTTTTCCTGAGCATGAACAATTGCTACACATGCTATGCTTACAATTTCATCTACACTTGCTCCAAGCTGAATAATATGAACTGGTTTTTTAAGCCCCATAATGATTGGACCAATAGATTCTGCACTATTAAATTCTTTCATTAATTTATAACCAATATTTGCTGATTCTAACCCCGGAAAAATTAAACCATTCACTTTTTTACCATTTAATTTAGAAAATGGAAATTTTTCTTTTAACATAGTTTGGTTTAAAGCAAAATCTGCTTGTATATCTCCATCAACCACTAAATTTGGAAATTTTGAGTGAACTATCTTAGTTGCTTCCGCTACTTTTACTGCTGCTTCAGAATTTGAAGATCCAAAGTTAGAGAATGACAACATTGCTAAGTTAGGCTCAAACCCAAACATTTTCATAGACTGGCTTGTCATATAACAAATATCCGCTAATTCTTCAGCAGTTGGATTTATATTAATAGCTGTATCAGAAAAGAACATAGGTCCTTTTTTGGTGATCATAATATTTGTTGCCGCTATTTTTTTAACACCATCTTTCTTTCCAATTAGCTCAATCATTGGTTTCACAGTAGCAGGGTAACTTCTGGAGTAACCTGTTACTAATGAGTCCGCCTCACCTTCATTCACCATCATTGCAGCAAAATAATTACGCCCACGCATTAATCTTTGTGCTGCTAACAAGGTTATTCCTTTACGTTGCCTTTTTTCCCAATAACGTTGAGCAAATTTATGTCTTTGTTTTTTTTCTTCAGAAGCAACTGGATCTATAATTCTTATATTTGCATCAAAATTTATTTCCTTCATTAATTCTTTGATAATGACTTTATCTCCTAATAAAATTGGAACACCAACTCCCTCATCGTGAATAATTTGGGCTGCTTTTAGCACCTGTAAATGATCGGCTTCTGCAAAAATGATACTCTTAGGATTTGATTTAGCTTTTGCCATTAACCTTCTTATAAGCTTATTCCCAGTTCCTAATCTTTCCGCTAAAGTTTCCTTATAAGCTTCCCAATTTGTAATAGGTTTTTTTGCAATACCAGATTCCATAGCTGCTTTTGCTACTGCAGGTGGAACTTCTGTTATTAATCTATGATCAAAAGGTTTAGGAATTATATATTCTCTACCAAATTGAATATGTGATTCTCCATACGTAATATTTACTTGTTCTGGCACAGGTTCTTTTGCTAAATTAGCTAGTGCATGAACCGCTGCTATTTTCATTTCTTCATTAATCCCTGTTGCTCTAACATCTAAAGCCCCTCTAAAAATAAATGGAAATCCAAGTACATTATTTACTTGATTTGGGAAATCAGATCTTCCCGTAGCCATAATAATATCTTTTCTTGTTTTTACTGCTGTAGGATAGTCAATTTCTGGATTAGGATTTGCCATTGCAAAAACGATAGGATCCTTAGCCATGGATAATAACATTTTTGGTGTAACCACATTTGCTACTGAAAGACCAATAAAAACATCTGAATCAATCATTGCTTCCTCTAAAGTACGTAAATCTTTATCTGTTGCAAATTCAGCTTTTTGTTCAGTTAGGTTGTCCGCATCTTTTCTAATTACTCCCTTACTGTCACACATTACCAAATTTTCTCTAGTTGCTCCTATCGATAAATATAAGCGAGAACAAGAAATAGCAGCTGCACCTGCCCCATTCACTACAATTTTTACTTTAGATATGTCTTTTCCCGTAATTTCTACAGCATTTTTTAAAGCTGCCGCTGAAATAATTGCTGTTCCATGTTGATCATCATGCATTACTGGAATATCTAATTCTTCTTTTAACCTACGTTCTATTTCAAATGCTTCAGGGGCTTTAATATCTTCTAAATTAATACCCCCAAAAGTTGGTGCAATATTTTTTACAGTTTCTATAAATTTCTCAACATCTTTAGTGTCAACTTCAATATCAAAAACATCAATATCAGCAAATATTTTAAAAAGTAATCCTTTCCCCTCCATTACAGGTTTCCCGGCTAATGCGCCAATATCTCCTAAGCCTAAAACGGCTGTACCGTTAGAAATTACGGCAACTAGATTTCCTTTTGAAGTATATTTATAGGCATCATCTGGATTTTTTTCTATTTCTAAACAAGGTTCAGCAACACCAGGTGAATAAGCTAGCGATAAATCTCGCTGAGTAGAATATTTTTTTGTAGGTACAACTTGAATTTTTCCAGGAGTTGGAAACTCATGATATAATAAAGCCTCACTCTTTTTTTTGGAATCGCTCATGATATTTTATTTAAATTTGATTTAACTACAAAGTTAACCATATTTGATATGCTTACTATATGATCTGTCTCTTATACACATCT
>SDWL01000474.1 GCA_004195315.1 Lutibacter sp. | reverse complement strand
AGATGTGTATAAGAGACAGATTTTAGGATTATTAATAGTCCTAATCTTTTCTTGCTCTAAAGATGGTAATACAGATGCTGTACTAGGTAATGATGATGAAATTAATCAATTAGAAGAAACTGTTTTAGACGAAACGGTTGTATTAAACAATTTAAAAATTGAGGGAGCAACAAAAAAAACGGGTGCCCCAAGTTCTACTGGTGGTATTTTTTTTGAGTTAGAAAACACAAGTAATTCTGCTTTTTTGAAAAGAGGTTTTACCATAGATATTAAAGAATCCTCAGATGAATTTGTTGGGGTATATTTGCAAGTTAAATCTATTGATGGTAATGTGGCTGATGGTTATTGGGATATTAGCAATATAAGTTCAAAAATAAGTCAAGTAAAGAAAAAAAACCAACAAATTGCTAAGCAATCTTTGTCTAGTAAGATTAAATTAACAGGAGGTAGTTTAACCGTTAATTTTTTAGATGCCATTAAGCCTGGTAAATTTTGCTACGTACTTTGTGTTTATAATGCCTCTGGAGAAATTAGTCAACCTATTGAAGTTTGTGTAACGGTTGAAAATTGGGGCGGTAGTAGTGAGCTTACAGGAGCATGGGAAATTTTATCAGAAGAATACATTGAAGATGGGATATCTGATGGAGTAATTAATGTAGGAGAAGATGATTGTGAAAATGATTACTTTTATTGCACTTCAACACAAGCGCAAATAACTTATGAATATTGTTATAAATTAAAGTCTAGTGAATTTATATTTAATAATAATGGAACGTACTATCTAAAAATAGATGAATTCATTAGTGATATAGATTATGAAGCGAGTCAATTAAATTGTGTGGCTGTTGGTGTTTATCATGATGAATACTACATTTCGGAAGGAAAATGGGCTTTTAATGAGGAAGAAAATATTTTAACATTAATTGAATTTAGTTATAATGAAGATGGTGAGACTGGAATAGAGCCAGACGGTTATGTTTTATTAAATGGTACGGCTTTAATAGATAATGATATTCTAATAATTAAGGATAAAGAAAATGATGGAGGATATTCTTATGAATACATTATAAAATTTTCTAAAAAATAATTGTTATTATCTTAAAGAAAGACCAAATCTAAATTTTTATAAATATAAAAATAATCTATTAGTATAGGGAAGTTGTTGTAAAAGATGAAAAAGAGAGAGAAGCAATTGGTCAGGTATGGAATTTATAAGATACAAATTGCGGTATAAATACAATTCATTAAATTGTAAAATAACTGTGAAACAGTATTTTAAAACATTAAAATAAATCCTGTCCAGATAGCAAAAAGCATCTCAATTGAGACTGTCTCTTATACACATCT
>SDWL01000084.1 GCA_004195315.1 Lutibacter sp. | reverse complement strand
AGATGTGTATAAGAGACAGGTATATCATTTTCAACTTTAAATTTAAACTGAATTCCAATATCTTCTATGTGAATCAAATTATTTCTAATAACTTTTACATCTTTATATATAATATCTAAAAACTTCTTATCATTATTCGGTATTTTAAAGTAATACTTATAATTAGTATACTTATTTGTTGTTGCAATAAAATAGAGCCCTTTTAAAAGTGCATAAAAATTAAATTTTCTAGTAATATCTCTGTCATAATCATTCTTATAATGACCCGCTTCAACTAATATGGTATTGTAACCAAGTTTTTGAAAATTATCACCGGTTGCTGTTGGGTAAAATTCATCGGTATATCTTCCAATATGATTAGGTATAATTTTTTGAAGTAAATCATTCATAGCAACAATTACGCTCATTGTTTCTTTTCTTCCCTGAGTAATTTTTCTTTCAAGATCTTCAGAAGGAGCTAAAAAAGATAAAGTAGCTGGATTTTGAGTTCCTTCTACGTTAAAAATAGAGCGTTGATCATGTAAATTAAAACAAAATTTAGGTTTGGAGCTATCCAAAGTAGCTCTCAATATTTTACTCTCAATAGCTTTTCTTCCAACAGCATCTCTATTCAAATCTATATTATGAGTATTTTCTCTTGTGAAATTTATAGCTCCATCAGGGTTTAACAAAACAATGAACTCTAAAGTACAATTATTCAAAATTTGATTTGTAATAGTTTTAACGTTAGAATCATCACTTACAAAAAAATTGAATAAATCAAATAAAGCTTTTGTTCCGGTACTTTCGTTTCCGTGCATCTGAGACCAAGTAAGTACTTTTACTTTTCCTGTACCAATTGAAATTTTATAAATAGGAATGTTATTTTCAGAGTACCCTATAATTTTTTTATCAAATTTGGATGATAAATTATCAATTAAAGGAAATATATCTAAAAATAGTATTCGTCTTCCTCTTAATTGTTTTTCAAAATTTGATGTGTACCAGTCTTCTAATAAATTGATGTCTATAAAATCCATACAGCAAAAATAATTGTTTTTATTTTATAAAGGATTTTTATTTTAAATATAAAAAGCAACGAATTACATCTGTAAACAATTAGAAGTTTACAATTGTATACGTGTTAAATTTACTGAAGTGATACACTTGTAACCAAATTATAGATATCTATTCAACGAGAGCTTGCGATAGTTTCACCTGTATAAGGTAAATTGATCCACACAACATATACATCTACCTATTAGTCTATTAACAATAGTTATTTAAATTTAATATTTAAGCAATTACCTCGTTTAAAGTTATTTTAAAACTTATTTTTGCTTATCTAATTTAAAAAAGTTACATTTGTAATTAAAATATAGTTCACAATGGTAAACACTGAAGATTTCGCAAAACGCCTTATATTAATCATTGATTATTATGAGACTTCAGCTGCTGCACTTGCTGAAAAAATTGAAGTGCAACGATCAAGCATTTCTCATATACTTTCAGGAAGAAATAAACCTAGTTTAGATTTTGTCTTGAAAGTGTTAAAAGCCTTTCCCGAAGTTGAATTGTATTGGTTAATTAATGGAGTTGGCGAATTCCCTAAATTAGTAAAGAAAGAACCTGTTCCCACTCTATTTTCCTTAAACGAACCTGCGCCACTTGTAAAAGAAGTCTTAAAGACTGTTACAGTTGAAAAAACAGAAATAGCTATTGAAAGAATTGTGATTTTTTATTCTGACGGTACTTTTAAAAATTATAACCCATAAAAAAAGGCTTCGGATTATCTCAGAAGCATTTATAGTTTGTTTTAAATATTTTTATTCAATTAATTTAGCCATTCCTGTCTTTAGGATTAAGATTAACTCTTCTTTATTACTGTTATTAGCTTGTTGTTGAGCATAAACTAACTGGTTTAACATATTAACTGCCATTTTATCAAAATCGTATTTTTTGTATTGCAATCCCAATTTAACAAAATCGTTTGTTAGATTCGTAATTGCCTCTTTATTTGCGCTTTCGGAAATCCATTTAAAAGCTTCAGAATAAAGTTGTTGTGTTCTTTTGTTATCAGACAAAAACATTCCTTTTAAAACATGCTTAGCTATAAACGGTAACTTTGTTTTGTCTTGTTCACTTATGTAAACATTCGTAATAGCGTCAGATAAATGTTCTTTTATATCATCATTTAAACTGTTTACTTTTGTTAATGTAGCTTGTTTATCTATTTGATATAGAGATGTTAGCGAACTTCCTATAATAGCATACGATTCACTATTCATTCCTTTTACAAAGAGCGGTTTATAAATTGGTTCAACTAATTTACCTAAAACATTTAAAGCTGCCGCTTTTACTAAGGTTTTTTCATCATACTGTGCCAATTTTTCTATTTTAGTAATGGCTTCTTTTTTATAATATTTTTGAAATAAATCTATATTTTCCAGCGCTAGTATTCTTAATTCATAATAAGGATCATCTAACGCTTTAATTAATGTGCTAAACGCATCTTTATTCTCTTGTAGTTTTGCAATTTCTTCAATAGCCTCTCTTCTATCTAATAAATGTGATGCATTGTTGTATTGATAAATGTAATTATCAAGTGTTTTTTTATCTGTAATTTCAGCTAAAAGAACATTTTTAGCATCAATATTTATAAGTTTCGGTAATTTATTAAAAGGAAATGTATAAGAGTTTTGCTTACTATCAACCCAAACTTCATGACTTAATTTTCTGTTCTCTTCATAAATATCAATTGTTAGTGGAAATTGAAATATATTTCCTTGTTGATTGAGATTCACGGTTACTGTTTTGTTTATAGTATTATAATCATAGGTTACATTTAGTTTTATGTGGCTACTGCCAAAATACCATTGGTTAAAAAACCAATTTAAATCTTTACCACTCACTTTTTCAAATGCTAAACGTAAGTCATGAGCTTCTGCAGTACCAAACTTATGTGTTGTTAAAATGTAATTGATACTTTGAAAAAATGCCTCATCACCTAAATAGTCTCGCAACATATGCAAAATTGCACTTCCTTTGTGATAACTAACAGGATCAAACATATGCTCTTTATCTTCATAATAAAAACGAACTAAATCCTTGTCTTCACTTTGACTGTCTAAATATACTTTAACATCATCATACATAAGAGCATCAGCTTTGTCTTTACCATATTTATACTCATACCATAAATATACGCTGTATGTAGCAAAAGATTCATTCACTGTTAAATTAGACCAACTTTCAGTTGTTACCAAATCCCCAAACCAATGATGAAATAATTCATGTGCTATAGTTCCCTCCCATTCATTATTGTCAATTAATTGCCCTTTTTTTTGTTGTGCATCTTCAGCAAAAACTACAGCGGTTGTATTTTCCATTGCTCCACTCACATAATCTCGTACAACAATCTGACTGTATTTATCCCAAACATATGGTACGCCTGTTAATTCTGAGAAAAAAGTCATCATTTCTGGAGTATTTCCAAAAATATCCTTTGCAACTGACTCATATTCAGGTTCAACATAATAATCTACATCTAATCCATTCCAGGTATCTTTTACAATACTAAAATCTCCAACTCCCATAAAAAATAAATATGGAGCGTGCATTTGTTCTTGTTTCCAATAATCTGTTCTAGTTCCATTAATATTATTAGTCTGACTTTTTAATGTTCCATTTGAAAGTGTTATAAACTTAGAAGGAACAGTCATATAAATTTCTTGTGTTGTTTTTTGATTTGGAGCATCTATTGTTGGAAACCAACAACTGCTTGCTTCTGTTTCGCCTTGTGTCCAAATTTGTGTAGGTTTGGTAGGATCTTCTCCTTTCGGATCAATGAAATACAGACCTTTTGCATCTGTAATAACGTTACTTCCTTTTTGTTTAACTTCTTCAGGTTTAGCAATATATTTTATATAAACAGTATATTCTTCACCTTTTATATAGGATTTATCGAGCTCAATAGTTATTTGATTATCTGAATAATTATAAGGTGCTATTTTATTGTTAATTTTTATTTCATGTATTTTAAAAGCTTTTGCATCTAAAACCACTTTGTTAGTTGCATAAAAATGAGGCGCTAAAGTTACCCAAGCTTCCCCATTCATTTGACTTTCTTCAAAATTAAAATCGACTTTTAATTTTGTATGTACTAAATTGTTGATTTTCTCTCTTTCTCCTTTATATTCTTTTTCTTGAGCATTTACAAATACTGTAAATAGTATAATAAGTGTAAGCAATAAATTTTTCATGTATTATTTAATTTAGGGACTCAAAAATACTATTTTAATTGTTTTAAGTAGTTAGCAAAAAGTTAAAAAGCCATACTTTTTACAGTATGGCCTTTATTTTAAATATTTTACTGAAGTTTATTTTATGTTACTCAACAATCCTCCAAGTTGTTTTAATTGTTCTGAATCTCCATCCATTTTTAATTTTTGTGTTAATTTTAGAATATTAGCTGGATTCATATTTTCTCCAATAACTCTAACAACAGCAAATCCTTTTTTATTATCTGAACCAAAAATAACAACTTCATCAATAGCATCTTCTTTACCTATATAATTTACTGACACATTACTTTTTCCCATATTTAAACGTGCTAATTGTTTATATTTTGGATTTTTAAGAATGGCTTTCACTTTTTCTTTTTCGGAGCTGTATAATTCTTTATTAGTTTCACTTAATTGCAAAGCTAAAAAGTTAACTTTTTTTATTGTCTCTAGGGTGCTTTTAATATCATCAGAAACATCCGTATCTTTTAATTGCAATATGCTTGAAGGCAAATCTATAGAGATAAACTCACTATTTTCTTTACTGTCTACATAATATTTTTGTAATGAAGGATTGGTATCACAAGCCACTGTTAGTACAACTACTGCAATAACCAATCCTGAAAATTTTAGAAATTTTTTCATTTTATTGATTTTTTTCTTTGATACCACTATTTGGAATATGAGCTTCAGTAAGTTTAGATATTTTATTTAAATCAATGTCTCCAGTAAGTGATAAAATCACAGATTCAGCTTTTATCTCGTTGTTATACTTTTCAATACCACTTACATACATTAATAATTCACTTACATGGTCATCATCTTTACCACTTCGAACATAAATTTTCACTTTAGTCTCTTTGTCTTTTACACGCATTAGCTCAGTAAGTTTTGCAGATTTCAGATATTTAGAAACTACATCATTCATTTGTTTTGCGATATTAACATTTTCTGTAGTAAAAACTTTAAAAGAATTTAGACCTTTTACCATATCAAAATATTCGGCTCCTTCTTCCCCACCACTTTTAAACTTAGCGAGCATTTTAAATGCTTCTTGGGTTACTACTACTGTTGTAACATCATCCATTTCTTCAAATTTGTCAAAAATTGAACTTTGAGCATAATTTGCAAATGGGAAAATTACGATTGCGATTAATATGATTATTTTTTTCATTTTTTTACTTTTTAGGTTGTTTAAAAATTTTGTTTTTTGTGTTTTCAAAATGTTGCAATTGCGCTATGGCAACATTTCCTTTGTTTAAATTTGTTGAAAGCATTTGAAATGCACCAAGAGTTTCTGTATACACTTTTTCAGCTTTTCTTTGTTGAATATTTTCATACCCACTATAAACACTTACTAGTAATACTACTGAAGCTGCTACTGATAACCATTTCCAACTCTTCTTTTGACTGTTTAATTGAATGGTTTTTGTAAATCGCTCATTTTTACTAGTTGAAAAATATCCGAATAATATTTCATACTCTTCTAAATGTGGAGCTACATTACCTTTAGAAAAGTAGTTTTTTAACGTTTTTTCTTCTGCAATGGTAGTTTCTGCATTTTCATATTTTTCCAACAACTTTTCTATGTTAGCTAATTCCATAATTGTGTTGTTTTATTAATTGTTCTCTAATTGTTTTTCGTGCTCTTGATAATGTTACTCTAATGGCAGTTGGATTCATATTTAGCATTTCTGCAATTTCATCAAACTCATATTCTTCAATATCTCTAAGCTGTATTATTAATTTTTGTTGCTCTGGTAAGTTTTCAATTAATTTATGAACTTTACTTACGCTGTCATTTAGTTCCACTCGCCTATCTAAAGACGTCCCATTTTCTTTATAATTACTATGAACTAAGCTTAAATTACTTGCTTGCTTCGATTTTAATCGGTCAAAGCAATAATTCTTTGTCATAGTCATTGCAAATGCTTCAATACTTTTATATTCTTTTAACTTTTCTTTATTTCGCCATAACTTAAAAAGCAATTCTTGTGTAGCATCTTCAGCTTCTTCTGTAGAAACCAATATTCTTTTTGCAACTCGAAATACTTTATCTTTAAAGGGCATTACCGTTTTTAAAAACTCAGATTGCTTCATTTTAAGTTTGATTTAACAACTTTTTTTACTGCTGTTACAATTATGACGAGTAAGTTACGTTTTTGTAACAGTACTATTTTAATTTGTAATAATAATTAATATATTGCGACTTATTAATTAAAATAATATTTTAAAGTATGAAAAAAATAAGTTATTATTTAACAGTATATTTAGTATTAGGTTTCATATTAGTTAATTGTAACAAAAAAGATGAAATTATTTCACCTGATGTTATTCCGTCTGGAGATAATGTTACACTTACAAACCCTATAAATAATTTTGTTTGGAAAGGTATGAATTCTTGGTACAATTGGCAATCTAGTGTAGTAAACTTGTCAGATACTAAAGATGACAATTTAGATAATTACTATACATATTTAAATGGTTATTCTACTCCAGAGTCTTTATTTGAAAGCCTAATATTTGAGCCTGGAAATACAGATAGATTTTCTTGGTTTATTGAAGATTACGAAGAACAAAAAAATGCATTTCAAGGAATTACTACTTCATTTGGTTTTCGTTTACAGGCAGTTTCAATAAATAATAATGGTGATATTATATTTTATGTTAGGTATGTTGCACCAAATTCTCCGGCAAGTGATGCAGGAATTAAAAGAGGTGATATTATAAATGCTTTAGACGAAATAGTTATGACTGAAGCTAATTATAGTACAACTGTGAGTAAACTTAATAATGAAACTGTTACATTATCATTAGTTTCAGAAAGTGGTGGTTTATTAACCCTTATTGAAAATAAAACGATTACAGCAATTGAATTATCTGAAGATCCTGTTCACTTTAAAACCGTTTTTAATGATATTAGCGGTAAAAAAATTGGCTATTTGGTTTATAATTCATTCAGATCTTCGTACAACGACGAATTAAATGCCGCTTTTGCTTATTTTCAAGGAGAAGGTATTGATGAATTGGTATTAGATTTAAGATTAAATGGAGGTGGCTCCGTTTTAACTTCAGCTTATTTAGCAAGTATGATTTACGGCAATGCAGGAAATGAAATTTTTGCTGAATTAAAATTTAACACAAAACATTCTAATGAAAACGGTTATTATTATTTTGACAATAGTTTAGAGATTTATGATGTGCAAGGAACCAAAACGGGAGATGAAACTATTAACAGATTATCTACAATTAGCCAATTATATGTTTTAACATCATCAAGTACTGCTTCGGCAAGTGAAATGATTATTAATGGTTTAAAACCGTTTATTCCTGTGAAAGTAATTGGAACTACAACGTATGGCAAAAATGTTGGTTCTATTACTTTGTATGATTCTCCAACATCTGCTTTTACAAGTTCAACAAGTGCAAATCCAAACCACTTATACGCTATGCAACCTATTGTATTTCAGATATATAATAAACTTGGTGATAGTGATTATATACATGGTTTCACTCCTGATATTGAAGTAAAGGAATATCAATTTTGGAATAATATATTACCTTTTGGAGATGAAAATGAAGTGGTTTTAAAAGCTGCATTAGATGATATCCGAGGGATTACTGCAAAAAGTACTAGTACTTATAAATATGATAATCTTAAGAAATTTGATGTACCTCAACTTGAAACTAAATTTGAGAAAGAGATGTATATTGATCCATCATTTTTTAAGTAATGATAGTTTAAAAAAATAATTTAAAAGGCAGGAAAACCTGCCTTTTTTTGTTTCTTAAATCCAAAATATATTTTGCTACATTTGTTTAATACCATCAATTATAT
>SDWL01000473.1 GCA_004195315.1 Lutibacter sp. | reverse complement strand
AGATGTGTATAAGAGACAGTGGCTGGATTATTAGATTTATTAAACAGTGACCTAGGTAAAACTCTTATTAGTGGAGCAAGTAAACAATTTGGGCAAAACGAAGGAAAAACTACTAGCGCTTTAAATACTTCTTTACCTTTAATTTTAGGGGCAATGAAAAACAATGCTTCTACATCAGATGGAGCATCTGGTTTATTAAATGCACTAGGTAACAACAAACATAATGGTGCAATTTTAGACAATTTAGGAAGTATCTTAGATGGTGATGGAGTTGATCAAGACGTGCTTGATGATGGTGCTGGAATATTAGGTTACATTTTTGGTGGTAAAGAACAAAACGTTGCACTTGCAGTAAGTAAATCTAGCGGAATAGATTTAGCTAGTGCAATGAACATTTTAAAGGTTGCTGGACCTCTAGTAATGGGAGCTTTAGGAAAAGAAACTCGTGAAAAAGGTATTTCTGATCAAAATGGAATTGGAGATTTATTAGGTGGAATGCTTGGTGATGGTGCTAGTGATCAACAAAGTTTAGTTACTAAATTGTTAGATGCTGATGGTGACGGAAGTATAATTGATGATGTTGCTGGAATTATATTAGGTGGAGGTAAAAAGAAAGGTGGACTTGGGGGTTTACTAGGCGGATTGTTTGGTGGGAAATAAAACTTTTAAATAATATAAAAAGGTTAAACTTCAAAGTTTGATCTTTTCTACTATTGCTATTTTATTTTTCAAATATAAATGTAAATTTGCATCCTACTTACAACTAATGGAGAAATTAAAACAACGTTGGGGATTAACCTCAAACTTTCAAGTGCTATTAATTATAATAGTATTTTCAGTAAACGGGTCATTTGCTGCGTGGGTTGCTAAACCTTTAACTGAATTTATTGGTTTAAATTACGAAACTACAAACCCTTGGTTATTTTGGCCCATAAGAATTCTTTTAATTTTTTTTATTTACCAAATTACTTTACCGCTGGTTGGCTTTTTCTTTGGTCAATTTAAATTCTTCTGGAACTTTTTTACTAAAAAAATATTGATGAGAATGGGTTTTAAAAAGTTTTTTAAAGAAAACTAATCTATCTTTTCCTTTTTTATTACATATTTATAAATCCATGTTAATGTAAACGTTGGTAAAAAGTCGGTTCCAAAAATACCCGCTTCTTCAACAAAAGTAATTACACTTCCTATTTTACCTTCAACTCCTGGGTACATTTTGTAAATTAAAAAAGCTGATAATGGAGCCCAAATAACATCTGAAAATTCACCAACTAAAGGAATCACAAAAGATAACATTCCTATTCCATCAAAAAGAATGCTGAGCATTAATAACTGTCTCTTATACACATCT
>SDWL01000472.1 GCA_004195315.1 Lutibacter sp. | reverse complement strand
ACAAAAATTTAATATTGACTATTATTTCACTTCTTCAAATAAACAAAATGCTTAGCAAACCAAGTTAAGTTTTGATCACAACGAAAAAGTTTTTTATTAAGTGATTATTATGTAATATACTCATTTGAAATTTCTTATAATATTATTTAAAGTAATGAGTATTTGAAATAATTATAAACTTAAATTTTTATGATGCTTGAATTTCCTTTGCTATTTGTTGAACTTCATCTAAAACTCTTAATAAATTACCTCCCCAGAGTTTTTCAATTTCTACTTCAGTATAACCACGTTTTACTAATTCAATAGTGACATTTATGGTTTCAGAGGCGTCGTTCCAACCATCAACACCACCACCTCCATCAAAATCAGAACTAATCCCAACATAATTAATCCCTAATTTTCCAACTAGATAATCTATATGATTTACAAAATCTGCAATATTAACAGGTTCAGCAATTTTAGAAACTTCATGCATTCTTGGTTTAGCAAGTTTGCGTATTTCCATATATGTATTGTAATATGTTTCTTTATTTTTTTCTTCTAGTTTTCTAACTTCACTCCACGGAAGTATTACAAAATTTTTAGATAAGGCTATTTCATTTAAAATTATTTTACTAGCATCTGCAAATTTTTTGCTTTTTTCAACATCTACATAAGCCCCAAAAGCAACTGCCTGAACAACACCTCCATTTTTTTTCATCCACTCTAATTGTTCGTCATCTAAATTTCTACTGTGTTCACATAAAGATCTAGCTGAAGAATGTGAAGCTATAATTGGTGCTTTTGAAATTTCAATCATATCTCTCATTGCTTCTTTTGATGCATGTGAAACATCAACCATCATTCCCCATTTATTCATTTCAACAATTACTTCTTTTCCTAAATCACTTAAACCATTATGAAGCCAAATACTATCTCTTTCACCTGTATTAGAATCGCATAATTGACTGTGACCATTATGAGATAAAGACATGTATCGCGCGCCTAAATCATAAAACTCTTTTACTCTATTAATGTCCATTCCTATTTGATAGCCATTTTCAACACCTATCATTGCAACTTTTTTACCAGATTTATGAATTCGCCTAGCGTCTTCAGATGATACCGCTAATTCAATTTCTTCAGGGGCTATTTCATTTGTTAATTTGTGAATTGCCTTAAAACTTGTAATTGCCTTTGAATACGCTTTATCAAAACCGTTCTCATTTAAATCGCCTTGTCCTGCATATACAGTAAACCATGCAACATCCAATCCTCCTTTTTTCATTTTTGGAATGTTAACTTGGTTATCAAGTTCTTGAGTATAATTTATACTATCAGTAAAATTAGAAACATTAATATCTATATGGCTATCTATTGTTATAACTCGTTTGTGAATTTCAGTTGCTTTAGCTAGTAAACCAGAATTTATTACACCTGTCTCTTATACACATCT
>SDWL01000471.1 GCA_004195315.1 Lutibacter sp. | reverse complement strand
AGATGTGTATAAGAGACAGGATTTAGGGATTGATAAAGTTAAACATATCACAGAGTTTTTCAAGCATGATTGTAATGGTCATGGAGCACAAACTACACTAAAAAGAAACGTTGAATTTGAGAAAGCAATTGAGACGTATTTATTTCATAAATAGGAAGATAACGATTTGTTATCTTTTTTTTGAAAAATAAGAGTGTTTTAATTGAAAAAAATATAAATTTCACTTACAATTTTAATATAATTAATTAATAGAAGGAGAGATAATTATGATGTATGAAAATGAATTTTACGTAACTGGTGCCAAAGTAGGGAAACCTGCACCGAAATTTGAAATGGATGCTGTATTACCAACCGGAGAATATTTAGATAGATTTGGAAAAGTAAACTTAGATGAACTTCTAAAACAAGGGAAATGGGTAGTTTTATATTTTTACCCACTTGATTTTACATTTGTTTGTCCAACTGAGATTAAACAATTTAATGCTTTAACTGAGAAGTTCGCAAAATTAAATACTGAGTTAATCGCTTGTTCAACGGATAGTGTATTTAGTCACTTGGCTTGGCAAGAACGTAAAGATTTAGAGAGATTAAAACACATTCATGCTTCAGATAATAATCACGTTGTAAGTGAAGCTTACGGTGTATTAGATGAAGACAAAGGTATTGCTTGGAGAGGGACATTCTTTATCAGTCCTGACGGGATTTTAAAAGCTGCACATGTTAATCATGGTGAAGGTGGAAGAAATGTTGATGAAGTACTAAGAACGTTACAAGTATTCCAAAAAGAAGTAGCTGGAGAAATGGTTCCTTGTGGATGGCAACCTGGAGAAGATACTTTATAAAAAAATTAAGAGGAATTTTTCCTCTTTTTTTATGGTATAATTTTATTTAGGAGGGGATATTATGATTCTAAATTTGTTTTTTCCATTATGGATGATTCTTTATTTTAATCCGTTATTTATTTTTATATCACTGATCGTAAATATTGCAATTGATACAGCAATAGTTGCTTTTTTTGTAAAACGAACAAATTTACATCTTATTAATTTAAAATCGAACATTGTAAAGACAATA
This sequence comes from Lutibacter sp., assembly GCA_004195315.1. Classification (GTDB taxonomy): domain Bacteria; phylum Bacteroidota; class Bacteroidia; order Flavobacteriales; family Flavobacteriaceae; genus Lutibacter. Next base: position 380 of record SDWL01000471.1, on the reverse strand, counting down.
GTATTAGGCTTTGTTGCTGATATTACCGGGGGAGTTCTACTAATATTTATTTATGGGATTCCAAATTTTAGAATAACTTATTTTGAGATATGGGGTAATCCATTAAGTATACTAGTTCATAGCCTTGCGATTTTATTTGTGGGTGTACTCATTTTTCTTTTTAATATGCTGAATTATCGCAGTTCAGAATTACTAAAAACAGATGTAGTGAAATTATCATTATTGCTTGCTGTTATAACAATGCCATATACATTCTTGATATCTTCAAGTTTATTCAACTAAACTATAATTATTTATAATTATATTTAATTTATAAAAGGTCACTTTTCATTGAAAAGGTGACCTTTTTATATTATAATTACCATTGGTAAAAATGAGGT
>SDWL01000470.1 GCA_004195315.1 Lutibacter sp. | reverse complement strand
ATTTTATCAGAATTAGATAGTTTGACAAAATTTTCAATTTTATCTAGAATGTCTATTTTAATTCCTCTAAAGGCTGCCTCACGTAAAAGTAATTGAGTAGATAACTCCATGTCTTCTAATCCGAAAAAATGGTAACTTTTCTTTTTACTATCTTCCAAATATTCTTGAGCCTTAATCATGTTCCAATCGACAAAATTATTTTTCTTGTAATTTTCAAGTACAACTGATGCAGGGCGAGTTTCTGTTTTAAAAACTAAACCTTCTAATGTATCTAAAGCACTTTTATAATCTTTTGGCAAAATACTTTGAATAGTATCTTTTATATCAATCATCAAATTTTCAATAGCATTTTGAAGCAACGTTTCTTCATTATTTTCGTTTTTGATTTTTGTCGTTTCTAGAGATACATTACACGAAGCTGAATTATGATTTTCTAAAGCAAGGTTTTGGGCAGAGTTATCAAATAAACTTTCTTCATCTTTAAATAACGAGTAAATAAGGAACATATGAATGATTTTTACATGATCAACATCAATTCCCATTTTCACTAATGGATTAAGATCTAGCAATCTAACTTCTAGATGCGTTATTGCCTCCTTCGGATTAGCTGTTTTAATACGAATACTTTCATAGTTTTCTTTTTCAAATTGAATGACACCTCTTTCAATATTATCTTTAAGGCTTGTATTGTATTCTTCAATTGAATTGTAATTTAAAAGTAAAGGGATTTCATTTCTATACCCACAAATACTATTTCTTAAAGAAACTTGATGCCCTGGACCAACGGCATCTTCAATGAGGTTAGGTAACTTACTAACACAATCTTCATCGTAAGATTTATGAAAAACAGGAGTATTACCTAATAAAGCTATTAAAAACCAACGATTTCTATTAAAATTTCGCAAGACTTTTAAATATACTTGTTCTCTAAAATCTTTAAATAAAAGTGCTGATTTATTGTGTTTTTTGTAAATATGTTTTAACCATTTTTCATCAAACGACGTGTTAAAATGTACTCCAGAAATTAACTGTTTCTTTTTTCCATATTTTTTAGTTAGATGGTTACGATACTCTTCTAACTCTGTGCCTTCCGAATCAAATTTTGCAACTTTAATGTCATCATCATTTTCTGGAAGTATTGGAGGAACACTTTGTATCCATAAATATTCATTATTTAATCTCAGACTTACTTCATCATGAAGTGTTTCCAAAAAGCCAAGTGCTTCAGTTATTGAGTTTCTAACTGGTGTAATAAGTTCTATCTGACTTTCAGAAAAATCGGTTGTTATATATGGATGTAAACGTTTATTTCCAAAAATTGTAGGATGATTTGTTAATGCTAATTCACCTTTTGAATTTACCCTTACATTTTCTTTCTCAAAACCAAAACCTCCATTAAAAAACTTAGATGATTTGCTTTTGTTTAGTACTAAATCTGTCTCTTATACACATCT
>SDWL01000083.1 GCA_004195315.1 Lutibacter sp. | reverse complement strand
AGATGTGTATAAGAGACAGTAAAAAAGATATGAATTTACTCTTGTGTTTCTGATGAATTTTCAACGTTCGGTTCTTCAGTAATATCTTCAATTATGGTTTTACTTACTTTGTCAATAACTTCAGGTGCTTTATCATCAAAAGCTCTTTTACCAAAAATTACTTCTAAATCATTTTTGAAAATCACTTCTTTTTCTAATAATAATTCAGCCAAAGTAACTAATTTATCTTTATTGTCACTTAAAATTTGAATTGCTCTTTGGTATTGAGTTTCAATAATTTCTGAAATCTCTTTATCAATAATTTGAGCAGTTTCTTCACTATATGGTTTTGTAAAATTGTATTCAGATTGACCAGAAGAGTCGTAATAAGTAATATTACCAATTTTATCGTTTAGTCCATAAACAGTAACCATAGCTCTTGCTTGGCGGGTAATTTTTTCAAGATCATTTAACGCTCCTGTTGAGATTTTATCAAACATAAGTTTTTCAGCTGCTCTACCTGCAAGGGTCGCACACATTTCGTCTAACATTTGTTCAGCTTGTACTATTTGACGTTCTTCAGGTAAATACCATGCAGCTCCTAACGATTGTCCTCTAGGAACAATTGTAACTTTTACTAGTGGCGCTGCGTGTTCTAACATCCAACTAGCAGTTGCATGACCAGCTTCGTGAAAAGCAATTGTTTTCTTTTCTCGAGGTGTTATTATTTTATTTTTCTTTTCAAGTCCTCCAACAATTCTATCAACAGCATCTAAAAAATCTTGATGATGTACTGCTTTTTTACTTTTTCTAGCTGCTATTAATGCAGCTTCATTACATAAATTAGCAATATCAGCACCAGAAAAACCAGGTGTTTGTTGTGATAAAAAATCAACATCAACATCTTTACTAAGTTTTAATGGCTTTAAATGAACTTGAAAAATTTCAGCTCGCTCAGTTAAATTAGGTAAGTCTACATAAATTTGACGATCAAAACGTCCGGCACGTAATAGAGCTTTATCTAATACATCTGCACGGTTGGTAGCAGCAATAACAATTACATTGGTATCTGTGCCAAAACCATCCATTTCTGTTAATAACTGATTCAATGTATTTTCACGTTCATCATTTCCACCAGTAATATTACTTTTACCTCTTGATCTTCCAACGGCGTCTATTTCATCAATAAAAATAATTGAAGGTGCTTTTTGTTGAGCCTGTTTAAATAAATCTCTCACACGAGAAGCTCCAACACCAACAAACATTTCAACAAAATCTGATCCAGAAAGCGAGAAAAAAGGCACGTTTGCTTCTCCTGCAACGGCTTTTGCTAATAAGGTTTTTCCAGTACCTGGAGGGCCTACTAACAATGCTCCCTTTGGAATTTTACCACCAAGTGATGTGTATTTATCTGGGCTTTTTAAGAAGTCTACAATTTCTTGTACCTCTTCTTTTGCACCTTCCAAACCAGCAACATCTTTAAAAGAAATTTTCACTTTTTGATCTTGGTCAAATAATTTAGCTTTTGATTTTCCAATGCTAAATATTTGTCCGCCACCTCCAGAACCACCACCTGACATTCTTTTCATAAAATAAATCCACAAACCAATTAAAAAGATAAAAGGTAAGTATATGAAGATTTGATCTAAAATATTTGTTTTTTCTTCGTTTTTTACGTCAAAATCTAATTCAAAAGCCTGTTTGTCTGCACTTAATTCCTTCTCAAAGTTTTGCAAATCACCAAATGAGTAATTATACATTGGAGTATTAGCTGAGTATAGCGAAGTTTTATTCTTTTTATGTTGTTCTTTTTCTGAAGCCTCGCTTTTTATGTAAATGTCTGCTACACTTCTGTTTACAATAATTATTTTTTCAATATCATTTTCAGCCAAAATTGTTTTAAATTCGTTTTGACTTAATTTTTTTGAACCTAAATTACCACTGTTTAAAAACTGATAACCTAAAAATAATGCAAAGACAATTCCGTAAATCCAATAAAAATTAAATTTAGGTGTTTTTATATTTTTAGTATTTGGTTTGTTTTTTTTATCTTGACTCATCTATTTTTTATTTCAATAATTGTGTAAAATGCTTAATTTGTTGAAGATATTGTTGTGATTTTGGCATCACCCCAAAGACTTTCAATATCATAATAATCACGAATGTGTTTTTGAAAAACATGAACAACAATGTTCACATAGTCTAATAAAATCCAATCAGCATTACCTTCACCTTCAATATGCCAAGGTTTATCTTTTGTAGCTTTGCTAACTTGTTTTTGCACTATACCTGAAATGGCATTAACATGTGTGTTTGAAGTCCCTGTGCATATTATAAAATAATCACAAACTGTATTTTCAATTTCTCTCAAATCTAAAATTTGTACATCTACGCCTTTTACATCATCTATTGCTTTTAAAATTGCGGCTATTGAGTCGTCTGCGCTTATATTTTTTTTTGTCATTTAATATTTTTTAGTTTGTTGCAAAGTTATTATTTTTTTATAACATATTTGATTTTATGTAACTTTGTTGAAATTTTCAAATTATTAATGAATATAATCAAACTTAATGCCATTGATTCTACGAATTCTTACCTAAAGAAACTTGCTGTAAAATCGATTATTGAAAATTATACTGTTGTGGTGGCCAAACATCAAACTGCAGGTAGAGGTCAGATGGGTACTCAATGGATTTCAGATAGTGGTAAAAACCTAATGTTCAGCGTGTTAATTAATTTTATTGATTTCAAAATAGAACACCAATTTCATTTAAGCATGGCAATTTCTTTAGCGGTTTTAAATACTGTTAAAAACACTGTTAAAACTCCAATTTTTGTAAAGTGGCCGAACGACATTTTGGCAGATAAAGACAAACTTGCGGGTATTTTAATTGAGAATGTTTTGAGTGGAAATTTTATTAAACAATCAGTAATTGGAATTGGTTTAAATGTGAATCAAATTCAATTTCCTAAAAGTACTGGGAATGTAACTTCATTAAATAATATTACTGGAATTAATTTTGATAAGGATAAAATATTGCAAAATATTCTTACAACTATCAAATATTATATAGGTTATATTGAAAAAAAGGAGTTTTCAAAGCTAAAAGAATTGTATGTAACTTCACTTTATAGATACAATAAACCAACAATGTTTGAAGATAAAAAAGGAACTGTTTTTTTAGGTAAAATAGTGGATGTTTTTAAAGATGGTAGACTTGTAATTGAGTTAGAAAACGAAACTACTCGCAAATTTAACTTGAAAGAAATTAAATTTGCGAGTAGTTAAAATAAAGTATTTATTAAAGGTTTTCAGCCTTTTCAGATAATGAGTCAATAAATTTTTGAAGTGGTTTTTTTACCATCATTGCCATCATAGGATTAAAATCACCATCAAACAATAATTGAGTGTCACAAGTAGTTGAAGAGACTTCATTAATTATTGCAGTTAATGTAAAATTTAATTTACTGCTCGCTGCGCCTAAAATAATTTTGTCAAATTCCTGTTTTTCTTTCACTATCAATCTTATTTCAGGCATTCCTTTTAAGCTAAATAAAAAGGACTCACCATCAACTTCAAATTTATCTGTATTTTCGGGCATTAATTGTTCAAAATTTTGCAAGTTGCTTAAAAATTCAAAAAATTCTTTTTGAGATTTATTTATAACTGTTTTTTTACTTTCTAAATTCATGTTGTGTTATTTATTGTTTCCACTCACTTGGATTTTCTCTCCATTGTTTAAGTGTTTTTAATTCAGTTTCTGAAATATAATTACTGTCAAGTGATTGTTCTAATAAATGATCATAATCACTTAATATATTTAATTTAACATTAGCTTCTTCAAAGTTTTTTTTAGCAATATCAAAACCATAAGAAAATATTGCTACCATTCCTTTTACATTCGTCCCTTCAACTTCTTTTAAAGCTTTAATAGCATTTAAGCTACTTTTTCCTGTGCTAATTAAATCTTCAACAACTACTATGTTTTTATTTTTTTCCAATAAGCCTTCAATCTGATTTTTTCTACCATGTTCTTTCGCTTCTGGTCGAACGTAAATAAAAGGTACGTTTAAATGTTGAGCAACTAAAACTCCAATAGCAATTGCGCCTGTTGCTACACCTGCAATTATATCAGGTTTTTCATATTCATTTTCAATAATTTTAGCTAAATTTTCACTTATGTAGTTTCTAATTTCTGGAAAAGAAAGTGTAGTTCTATTATCACAATAAATAGGCGATTTCCAACCAGAAGCCCAAGTAAAAGGTTTATTAGGTTGTAATTTTATTGCTTTAATTTGCAATAGTAATTCAGCAGTTTTTTTTGCAGTATATTTGTTCATAATCATAATGCAAATGTATAAAGTTTTTGTGAATGACTGTCCAATAATTTTGACAGTTAGTAATAATATATTAACAGATTTACCAAAAGTAGATTTTGATAACGCCAACTTAATTGATATTGTTAATAAGGCTTTTGCAGGGGAACTAAATGGAATTTATATAATTTGCGAATCTTTGAAAGAGAATTGGGACGTATTTCAATCTCAATTTAAAATTCAAAAAGCTGCAGGAGGTAAGGTTTTAAATGAAAAAAATGAAGTGCTTTTTATCTACCGTTTTCATAAATGGGATTTGCCAAAAGGAAAATTAGAAAAAGGAGAATCTATTGCAGAATGTGCAATTAGAGAAGTTGAAGAAGAATGTGGTATTAATAATTTAAAAATAGAAAAACCTTTAGAAACTACATATCATATTTTTGAGCGTAAGGGTAAAATAATTTTAAAAATTACCTATTGGTATTTAATGATCACAACTTATAGTGGAATACTTACCCCTCAATTAGAAGAAGATATTCAAGATGTGGTTTTTAAAAATGAATTAGAAATCGAGGAGGCTCTCTTAAACTCTTATGAAAATATTAAATTATTGTTTTAATTTTTAGCGAATATCTTTCGTTATAACCTAGTCTTGTTAAGAATAGATTATCCTTTTAAACACAGTAATTAGCTTATATTTATCGCTTTTGTAAAATAAATACTATAAACTCGATAATTAGTTTATATTAGCCGCTTTTGTAAAATAATCAACATTATGACTGAATTTATTAAAAAGCAAACGGCAAATTTTAGAAATGATATATTATCTGGTATAACAGTAGCTTTAGCTTTAGTGCCGGAAGCTGTTGCTTTTGCTTTTGTAGCAGGTGTAGATCCACTAGTAGGTTTATATGCGGCCTTTATGGTTGGCTTAATTACTTCAATTTTTGGAGGTAGACCTGGAATGATTTCGGGTGCAACTGGTGCTTTGGCAGTTGTTATGGTAACATTAGTTGCAAGGGGGAATGCTATGGGAAGTCCTGATGAAAATTTAGGATTGTACTATTTATTTGCTACAGTTATTTTAATGGGAATAATTCAGGTTTTAGCAGGGGTTTTAAAACTAGGGAAATTTGTTCGTCTAATTCCTCATCCAGTAATGATGGGATTTGTAAACGGATTAGCCATTGTTATTTTCATTTCTCAACTAGGAATGTTTAAAAAAACGGTTCAAGGAGAAAAAACTTGGTTACAAGGCAGTCAGCTTTATATAATGATTGGTTTAGTTGCTTTAACTATGTTAATAATGTGGGGGTTGCCAAGAATTAAACAAGCTAAAAAATTACCTGAAGCGCTAATTGCAATTTTGGTAGTAAGTGCAATTGCTATTTTATCAAATTTTGACGTAGCAACTGTAGGTTCATTTATTAGTGATGGTGGTGGAGAAGGTTTAAAAGGTGGTTTGCCAATGTTAAATTTGGAAACGTTTTCTAAAGTTCCATTCACTTGGGAATCATTTAAATTTATTTTGCCTTATGCATTAATATTAGCAGCTATTGGATTGATAGAATCTTTAATGACTTTAAATTTAATTGATGATTTAACAGAAACTCGTGGTAATGGAAATAAAGAATGTGTAGCACAAGGAAGTGCAAACATCGTTACAGGCTTATTTGGTGGAATGGGTGGATGTGCTATGATTGGTCAATCTATTATTAACATTAAAGGAGGAGGTAGAGGAAGATTATCAGGAATTGTTGCCGCAGTAATGTTGTTACTTTTTATCTTATTTGGTTCATCATATATAGAACAAGTTCCTATTGCAGCACTAGTTGGTGTAATGTTTATGGTAGTCATTGGAACTTTTGAATGGAGTAGTTTTAGAATTTCAAATAAAATACCAAGAACAGATTTATTTGTATTGATATTAGTTTCAGCTCTTACTGTGATTTTCGATTTAGCTATTGCCGTAATAGCAGGTGTTATTGTGAGTGCTTTGGTTTTTTCTTGGGAAAATGCAACTCGAATAAGAGCGCGAAAATCAATTAGAGAAGATGGTACAAAAATTTATGAAATTTGGGGACCTCTTTTCTTCGGCTCTATAACAATGTTTAATGAAAAATTTGATGTAAAAAATGATCCAGACAGAGTTGAAATAGATTTTATGGAGTCTAGAATTAGTGATCATTCAGCTTTGGAAGCTATTTTTAATATAGTTGAAAAATACCAAAAGGCTGATAAAATAATTTATTTAAAACATTTAAGTGAAGAATGTAAAACACTTTTATATAAATCTAGCACTAAATTTTCCGAAGTTATTATTAATGATATTGATGATCCAAGATATCATATAGCTGAAGATCCTGAATCATTTAATTAGACTCATTTAAAAAAGAAATCCAATCTTTTTTAGTGTTTAAGTTTTTTAAAATAGCCCTATCAAAAATTTCAATCTTTGAAATTTTGGTAGGGCTATTTTTTTTTATCTGAATATCTAACCTAGCTTCTTTTTCACTTGTACTTATAGTTAACAATGATCTCCAAAAGTTAGATTCCATTTTTATTGGATGTCCATTTTTGCCTTCAAAAGTTGGAATTGCTATTTCATTTTTGGTTGAAATAATTTTATTTAATTCATCAGCATTTAAGATTGGAATATCAATGTGATTTAAAATTACATTTTTTGATGAATCTATTTCTTTTAAAACAGCTTGAAGTGTTGAAAAAGGACCCATTTCTGGATTTTTATTAAGGATAACTTTCATCTTCAATCCTTGAAAATTAATACAAATTTCTAAAGCATTTTCAAACCAAGGAATAGCGTTAAAATAATGTTGGTAATTATATCCTAGTCCAATATAAACTTCTGAAACTAATGTTTTTGAAATTCTATTTAATTGTTCTAAAATCCAATAAGTTTGGTTGTATTTAAGTAAGCCTTTTGCAACACCCATTCTTTCAGATTTTCCACCAGCTAACAGTATAAAAACGGTATTACTTTCCATAATACTCTTTCAATAACTCGGCAGCAATACTTATGGCAATTTCCTTTGGAGTGTGACCACCAATATTTAAACCAACCGGACAATGAACAGGTGAAATTCCAGCTTCAAATTTCAAATCATTCCTTAGCATATTATTAAATTTAATCTTTTTGGTTTTACTACCAATTAAACCTATATACTTGGTTTTAGAATGTAAAGCTAAAGCAGTTATTTCAAAATCGAGTTTATGATCGTGAGTCATAATTACTATATAACAATTTTCTCCCCAATTAATATGTTGTTTGTATAAATCGAAATCAATATCAGAATATGTAATGCTACTATCAACTTCAATAGTGTTTCTCCAATTTTTACGAGTATCTAATAAAGTAATATTAAAAGTTGTGTCTTTTAAAATATTACAAATTTCTACGCCAATATGTCCAGCGCCAAATAAAAATAATTCAGAAGTTTGATTCATAGGTTCAATAATTAATTCTACTTTACCACCACAGCATTGTTCAAATTCTGGCCCTAAAGTATATGAAAATTCTTTTATTTTATTTTGATTAATTGCTATTATAGCTTCATCTATCACTTGAAATTCTAATTTACCACCTCCAATAGTTCCGAAAATTTCTTTTTGTTTGGTAACAATCATTTTTGAAGCAACCTTACAGGGAGCAGATCCTAAAACTTTTGTAACAGTTACTAGTGCAACAGGTTGTTTTTTAAGTTTAAAATCTTGAAGTAATTCTATCCAATTATTCATTAAAATTAAGGTGAGTTATTCGTTTCTAAATTTTAGACTACAATTTAAGGATTATTTCCGAGTATTCAAGGCGGAGGTCAATAATTTTGCGGTGACATCGACAACCTGTCTCTTATACACATCT
>SDWL01000469.1 GCA_004195315.1 Lutibacter sp. | reverse complement strand
AGATGTGTATAAGAGACAGAGTTTACCGTGTTGATCATTTATATGGAAAATGGTTACTTCTTTAGTTTCATTTTGAGGAATTGGAGTAGAAGTATTTTCATCTTTTGAGCAAGATAATGCGACAAGAAAAAACGAAATTAAGAAAAAAAGTTGTTTTATTAATTTCATAATGATTTTATTTAAGTTAAAAAGTAATTAAAATTAATAGAGAAATTCTTATTTATTATTTTCAACAATATATTCCAACATTTTCTTTACTAAATGAACCCTATCAACTCCACGCACATTGTGTTCGTGCATTGGGTAGGTAAAAAAATCAATTTGAACTTTTTGCTTTACAGCTTCTTGTAACAATGTCATACTATGTTGAGGCAAAACTATTGGATCTACACTTCCGTGAATGATCAATAATTTTCCATCTAAGTTTTTAATGTAATTGTGCACTTTAGCTTTTTCGTAGCCTTCAGGATTTTCTTGTGGTGTATCCATATAACGTTCACCATACATTACTTCATAATATTTCCAATCAGTTACTGGGCCTCCAGCAACAGCAGTTGTAAATATTCCAGGATTTCGTAACATTAAACTAGTTGTCATAAATCCACCGTAGCTCCAACCATTTAAAGCAATTTTTTTACTGTCAACAAAATTTAACGATTTTAAGTACTCAATTCCTATTAATTGATCTTCAATTTCAGCATCACCTAAGTTCCGGTGAATAGCACTTTCAAATGCAAAACCTCTATTGGCTGAACCTCTATTATCTAAGGTAAATACAATGTAATTTTTAGCAGTTGCAAAAGCAGGCATCCATAAACTTGAACCTCCTAGCCAAGAATTAGTGACTAATTGAGCGTGTGTGCCTCCATAAACATAAACTAAAACCGGATATTTTTTAGAAGCATCAAAATCAGCTGGTTTTGTTATTTTAGCATATAAGTCTGTTCCATCGTTTCCTTTTAAGATAACAAATTCAGTAATACCTATTTTGTAATCTTTCAATGGGTTGTCAGCAGTAAAAATTGAAGTTGTTTTTCCTTTTTTAGTTTCAATAATTTCAATATTATTTGGAATAGTTAAACTATTATAAGAATCAATTAAATAGTTTCCATTAGAATTTAATTGTGAATTATGATTTCCGTTTGTTTTCGTAATTTGAGTGTATTTCCCAGATTTTAAATTTACTTTAAATGTATGAGATTCTCTTGCATCGGTTCCTGTTCCTGTAATAAAAACATTTTTACCGTTAGAATCAAAACCTAGGATTCCTGTAACTACCCATTTAAAATTGGTAAGTTGTTTTATTAATTTTCCTTCAGTTGTATATTCATATAAATTCATAAACCCATCACGTTCACTAAACCATAAAAAGTTGGTTGTACTATTTGGAATAAAGACAGCTTCAAATTCTGGTTCAGTCCATTTACTGTTTGTTTCTTCAAAAAGTGTATTTATTTTTTT
>SDWL01000468.1 GCA_004195315.1 Lutibacter sp. | reverse complement strand
AGATGTGTATAAGAGACAGTTTCCTGAGTCTATTTTTACAAATTATATTGTTTTCACAAATTTAATACTGCTTTTAAGCTATCGTAAAATATATAGTTTAAGAAGCGGTGTAAATACCAAAACAAAAATATTTGATGCTGCTTTTTGGATTGGAATTGCTGCATTAATATATTCTTGGAGTATTTTTTATATGCTTTTAATTTATGTTGGTATTATAATTTATCAAAAAGCAACTATTAAAAATTTATTGATACCCATAGTTGGCTTCATTACTCCAATATTTATTTATTTCACTTATCAATTATATTTTGACAATTTAGTAGTTTTTTATAATAGATTTAATTATGATTTTAACTTAGATTTTAGTCCTTATAATTCTTTGAAGCTCTTAATACCTTTACTATTTTTAGTTACGCTATTAGTTTGGGCAATTGCATCTGTTACACCTAAAATTGTTTCAATAAGTAACAACTTAAAATTCTCTTGGAGTACAATCCTTAATCATCTTTTAATATCTGCAATAATTATAGGATTATCCCCTGTAAAAAACGGATCAGAACTATTTTATTTGGCATTTCCTTCAACAATAATTATAACAAATTTTTTACAAAACAGTAAATCGTCTATCTTTAATAATGTGCTATTGTATTTGTTTTTAATAGTATCGGTAAGTATTTATTTTTTATAATTTTTGGCCAAAAGCTAAATCGCCAGCATCACCTAAACCAGGAACAATATAGCCTTTCTCATTTAGTTTATCATCAACCGTTGCAATCCATAATTTTGTGGTTGAAGGAAAGTGTTTTTTTATTAATTCTATAGCATCTGTAGAACCAATTACACAAGCTAAATAAATTTCTTTTGGAGTTCCATGGTTTTTTAAACCCTCAAAAACACTTACAATAGATTGGCCAGTTGCCAACATTGGGTCTGCTAAAATTAACGTTTTACCCTCTAAACTTGGCGATGCAAAATACTCTACTTTAATTTCAAATTCAGTTTCGCTAATATGCTTTCTGTAGGCTGAAATAAATGCATTTTCAGCATCATCAAAATAATTTAAAAGCCCAGTATGCAAAGGTAAACCGGCTCTTAAAATAGAACATAAAACAATATCATTTTTAGGAACCTGCACTATTTTAGTACCTAGTGGTGTAGTTACAACTTTACTTTGGTAATCTAATGATTGACTTAATTCATAGGCTAAAATTTCACCAATTCTTTCAATATTTCTTCTAAAGCGCATAGAGTCTTTTTGAATAGTTACATCTCTAACTTCAGAAATAAATTTATTTAATAATGAATTTTTAGTGTCTAGAATATTAACAATCATAAAAATATATTTCTGCAAAAATAACACTTTATAATTATAAGGATTATTTATTTGAATATGAAGAAAATGAAAACGATAATACACCTGTCTCTTATACACATCT
>SDWL01000467.1 GCA_004195315.1 Lutibacter sp. | reverse complement strand
AGATGTGTATAAGAGACAGGCATACTCATTATTTGCATTTACTTCGGCATTTTGGTTAAATAAATAGGTTTTATTACTATTCAACTCAATACATTCAAACCTTGTTCTTCTTTTATTACCTTTTTTATAGTTTTTTTTGTTGAAGGTAAAAATACTTCCATGCTGTAGTTCAAATATAAAATTCTTTCCGGACATTTCATCATACTGCTTTAAAGCATACGTTAAACTTACATCAGCTCCTGTACTAGCTTTTGGGTTTTTAATGTAATTTGCTAAAATTGGAAGTATGTTTGAAGGATAAATACTTGGTTGTAAAAAGGGCAACAATAAATGTTGAAAATTCAGTTTCCATTCAATTCCGTGTGGTTTCACGCGCTTACTTTTTTTATAGGTAACAAAATGTGCAATTTCGTGTATAAGCGTTAATAAAAACTGATATTTATTTAAGCTATTGTTAATAGTAATTTGAAGTGAACCATCTTTAAATCGTTTAAAATCTCCGTGTTTTGTTGCTCTATTGTTTACGATTTTTATGTGAATGGGATGATTTAAAAGAATTTCATCGACTAATTCAATTGCATTTATTGGAATATATTTTGAAAGCGATTCAATCATATATTATGGTGTTGTTGAAGAAACTTGTAATATTTTTCCGTTGTAATAATTGTTTCCGGTTATTGCGAAATTGTAAATATAATCAGCCATTTCATTTGCAGAAACCGAAGCTTTGTAACCTGGAAAAGCTTCTTCTAACATTTCAGTTTGTACAGCGCCTAATGCTAATGTGTTAAATGCAATTTGTTGCTCCTTATATTCTTCAGCTAATAATTCGGTTAATGTTATTAAAGCACCTTTTGAAGAACTATAAGCTGCTAAACCAGGAAATTTTAAACTTCCTTGTACACCGCCAATGCTGCTAATATTTACAACATGACTTCCTTTTTTTAAATATGGAATTAATTTACTTGTTAATTCAGCAACTGAGAAAATATTTACTTTAAAAACCTCTAAAAAATCTGAACTTGTTAGCTTTTCAAAAGGTTTATTTATTAATTTTCCAGCATTGTTGATTAAAATATCAACTGTTTTCCAATTGCTTGAAACAAAATCTGTAATTTTTTTTAAATCATCGTCAATTGATAAATCGACAGAAATAGTGGTAATATTTTTAATATTTAGGTTTTCTAAAGGTTTAGAATTTCTTGATAATGCCAAAACTTGATATCCGTTTTTAGCAAATACTTGTGCTAATTCAAATCCAATTCCTCTGCTAGTTCCTGTAATTATAACGTTTTTCATAAATTTAATTAAATTGAATATGTTGATATGCGCCAATATCAGCAGGTGAACTTCTTAGAACTCCTAAAATATCATTTGGCACTAATAGCGTTCCAGATACACTGTCTCTTATACACATCT
>SDWL01000466.1 GCA_004195315.1 Lutibacter sp. | reverse complement strand
TCCATTACCTAAATTATTGAATTATTTTGCTGTTGGGGGTGAATCTGGAACCTTAAAAAATTGGTATGGAAATGAAGAACCTTTTGTGTATGCCAAAACGGGCTCCTTATCCAATAATTATAATTTAAGTGGTTACTTAAAAACAAAATCATTTGGTGAAAATAAATTATATCTGGACAGACCAGAACCATCAACCCAACGTGGTTTTTGAGGAATATCTTGCAGATAATTAGTTAAGGAATAATTTATTGCAGCCTTTACGGAATATGAATTTGCGACTTCTTTTCCAACTTGAAGTAACAATTGTTCTGCTATAAGATTATCACTTACAACAAGCATTTGTGTATAGAGTTCATCATAACGTAAACTTTTTAAAACTTTAAAATCATAGTTTTTAATAGTGGGTATGACTTTAATCTTTTTATTTATTTCTGCACCTAGTAATTCAGCAATAAGTTGGTTTGAGGTTATAAATGGTACTTCCTTTTCTTTTTTATTTCCCTTTTGAATATAAAAAATATTTTCAGTAACCTCTCTTGAAATGGATATAGAGTCTAAAACTCTAATATTTTGTTCAAAATAGAAAGGAGTTGAGTTTGTGAAACTGTCTTTAATTGAAAATTTTACAATATTTCCATACAAAGGGAATAAACTTTTCTCGGGCATATAATAATCCTGATAATCATCCCAAGCCCAACCATTTCCGTAGTGATTTTCATCAATATTTTCATCTAATAAGTAGATGCTATCTGTTTCTTTTTTTAAAAAATCTATAATTTTAGTAGTGTCAAAACCATATAATAAAGAAGGATCTGCAGTTCCTTTAATTAGTAATGAATCTTGTGCTTTGTAATATTCCAAACTCACAACTGAATCTTGAAGTGCTTTATATGCAGTATAAAATGTAAATAATTTTGTGTTAGAAGCGGGTATAAAATATTTTTGACCGTTATGATTAATAATTTCTTTTTTTGTTTTTGGATTGTAGAGTACAAAACCTTTAAAAAGTGAAGATTCTTTGTTACTGTGTTTTAAATCACTTTTAATTTTATGTGTTGTTCCGCAAGAAGTTAGTATGAGTATATTTAATAGTAAATACCCTAATTTAAATCTGAATTTCAGCATATTTTTATGAATTGTAAAAAAAAAATGAAAGTAAATTTAGTGAAAATAATAAGAAATGATAATGTATTAAATAAAAAAAGCCTATCAAAATTTGATAGGCTTCTACATTGAAAAAAGGTAATAAGTATATATTAAATTACTTTTACATTTACTGCGTTTAAGCCTTTTTTACCTTCTGTTAATTCGAATTCAACTTCATCACCTTCACGGATTTCATCGATTAAACCAGAAATGTGTACAAAATGTTCTTTGTTTGAACCTTCTTCGCTGATAAATCCAAATCCTTTTGTTTCGTTGAAGAATTTTACTGTTCCTTTACTCATTATATTGCTGTCTCTTATACACATCT
>SDWL01000465.1 GCA_004195315.1 Lutibacter sp. | reverse complement strand
AGATGTGTATAAGAGACAGGAATAGTACTTATTAGATTTTAGTTCTTCTATATAATTTAACGCTTTGTCAGATTCATCTTTATAATAATGATAATCTAATAAAAGCCAAGCTTTCATTTCATCACTAAATAATGTCATAAATTTGGGGCTATTCACTAATTCTTTTGCCTCAGAGAATCTTTTATTATACAATAATGCATAAAAATACCTATGTGCAGCGTATAATTTTTGAGGATTAACATCATATACTTTCTTTATGTGGAACAGCATTTTTTTATAGTCATTTGTAATTGTATTGTATTTTAATGCTAAATTTAAGCGAAGGTTATCATTATTGGGCTCTTTTTCAACCGCCTTTTCATACATTCTAATAGTTTCAGTCCTATCTTTATTTTTAAGACTACTTAATGTACTTAATAATTGCAGTTGAACAATAGGCGTAAATAAGAATTTCATTTTATTAAAAAGGTCTTCGGCTTCTCTAATTTTTCCATTTTGTAGTAATGCCCATACCAAATTATTATTTATTGGCATTGAAGAAGGATCTAATTGTTGCGCTATGCTAATTTGAATAAGCCAGTTTTTTGCATCAAAGAGGGGTTTATTCTTAAAAAAATCAGCAAATAAATAATGTGTTGTTGCATCATTAGGGTTAAGAACAATGGCTTTTTTAAAGTTTTTTTTGGATTTTTCGTAATTCCCATCACTACAATATAAACTTGCTAAAGTACTGTAAGCTCTAACTGTATTGGATTTAATTTGAAGAGCCTTGTTTGTAAAGATTTTAATTTCTTTTTTTGCATCCTCATTATTCATATATCCTTTACCAGACAATAATAAATATGAATGTGCTATTTCGGCATAGGATTCTGCATAATTTGAATCTAAAACAATGGCTCGTTTGAATAGTTCAATACTTTTTTCTAAATCGTCTTTAGTTTCGCTGTCTGCAATGGCACGCCCTTTTAAAAACATCTGGTAAGCTTCAATATTGTCTGTAGGGTTTTCATCTAATATTTTTTCTTCTTCTGGGCTTATTACAATTTTAAGTTGTTTTACAATTTTTTTAGATACGTCATTTTGAATTTTAAAAATATTATCTAGTTTTTCACTGTATTTACTTGCCCAAATGTGTTCATCGGTGGCTTTAATTAATTGCGCAGTAATAAGTACATTATTTTTATGTTTTCGTACACTTCCTTCTACTATATAATTAACACCTAGTTCTTTTGCAATTTCAGGTATGGTTTTATTAGAATTTTTAAAATGATTAGTAGAAGTTTTTGAAATAACCCTTATTCCTTTTATTTTTGATAAGTGAGTTAAAATTTCATCAGTTACTCCATCACAAAACCATTCTGAATCGCTTTCTTCGCTTAAATCATCAAAAGGAAGTACAGCAATTGAATGCCTATTTATCTGTCTCTTATACACATCT
>SDWL01000082.1 GCA_004195315.1 Lutibacter sp. | reverse complement strand
AGATGTGTATAAGAGACAGATCTACCTCCATAAAACAAAATTAGGTTATAAAACAAAAAACTCTTGCTATATGCATGAGTTTTTTGTTTTATATTAAGGGGAATTTAATAATTCCACATATCAAGTTCTTTATTTCTAATTTCTTCTTTAATTTTATTAGACTCAATTACTTGAAATAACGCATTTCCTTTTACATATTCAACTACATCTCTATTTCCATAAATATTTTCTTCTCTATAAATAATAGAATTAAACCTTCTGGCATTTAACAAATGATCAAATGAAATTGGATACGCTGAATTTTTTTGATTGAAAACTTTCATTTCATGAAGTGTTTGCCTTGCGTCTGGAAACCATACCCAAAACAATGGTAATTGTTCAGAAATATCCATATCTTCTCTTCCCATTATCTGTATATCTGGAGCAATAGGTGCTAAAGCAAGTAAACGATATTTTAACTCGCCTTGACGTTTATCAAAATACCAAAGTCCTTTAACCTTAAAACCTTCAATATCTTGAGATGTTAAGTTAATTTTATCCACATATTCATCAATATTAGTTACTCCTGAATTCAATTCATCAATACCAGCTTCTGTAGTATCAATCCTATAAAGTTTACTTCTTATTTCAACTTTTGTCATTTTAGCTGTAAAATAAGAGTCATCATAAACTTCTGTAATTACACCACTTTTGATACCTCTTAACAACGTATCAAATAATGATCGTCTATTTACTGAAACGTTTGTAGTATCAATAGGATAGTACATTGGTAAATTAATCCGTTCATTTAAATCAATATATTCCCATACTACTTTGGACCATAGAATATCTCTATCATCAACATATCCATACTCTAATGGTTTATCATTATCAATAGCCAATTGCTCATCCGTTTTTTCTCCAATATTAGAAGGTTTTTTCGCATTCAATAAATTTGACTGTGCATACGTTGCGTTATACAGCAAAAATGCCAAAATAAAGATCCCAATATTTTTCATATTCATCATTTAAATTTTATTTTATTTTATTGTATTTCTATACTAACTGCTGAAGCCGCCTTAATTTTGTATGTTGTATTACCTGCTAACGATGATTTTATATCGAATATTGTCACTACATCACCTCTTTTCGCTTTTGCTATTGCTTTTTTAGCTTGGGCATTCATTTTACTTCCCTTAACTAAAACTGCTCCTTGCCCTGGTACTTTAACCGTAAACCCAGACGTATTAAGTACTAAATCAAAATCAAAATCGGGTAATATTGCACTAACCGTTGATTTTTCCAAACTTGTTTTAGGCATTTTAACATAACCTATTTGCTTTCTAATGCTACCGCTTGGTGCCGGAATGTCTTTAATTCTGAAAGTCTTAGGAGGTGAACTAATTGATGTTCCATCCTGCATTGTCCCAGAAACTTTTATAGATACTTCTTTTCCTGATCCTGATAAAGGAGTCATAATATATTTACTATTACCTACCTTCTTTAAACCCGGTGCTCTTGCATTAATTTTGTCATCAGAAACCCCTGGAATAGAGATTGTCATAGGGTTTGGAACTCCCCTATACACAACATTCATTTTATCTGCAGAAATTACTGCATTATTTGGTTTTGGAATTACGGCATATGAACTGTTTATTTCTATTTCAACAGGTTGCCCGTTTTCAATAAAAATGAACTTACCTTTGATTTCTCTTTCACCTACTGAACCCGCAGGGAAATTAAGTTCAGCACCACCATCTTTAATTTCTTTAATTTCAATTCCATTTACAACTACTTTTTCTGGTTTTAATGAAGAATCATATCTTCCTAGCACTATTTTACCTTTAAAATTTTCACCTTGAAAAAATGCTGATTTTTCTGGAATTAAAATAGTTTTATAATTTGACATAGAAACATCACTTTCTAATTGTCTACCTAAAAGGTTTCCATAAATTTCAGATTGTGTTGTTTTAATATCCGTTTGCATAGATGTAAAATTGGTAATTGTAGATATTAAAGGAAATCCTTCATACCTGTTTTTCAACCAAGCTTGATCGCCATCTGCTGTTTCCTGATCAGAAGTATCAAATCGCTTATTGATATTCTCAATTAAAGGGTTTGAATCATCCAATAATTCAACAACAGAATTTCTATAATTATTGATTTGATCTAAGTATTCCTGCCCTTCTTTAGTGAAACCATCTCCTATAAAAAAGTATTCATTTACTGCTTGGGCATTATCCATTGTTTCATAATTCGTAGGATCATCAACTTTTGCCAGAAAAAATTCTTTTTTAGCTCCTAAAAAATTATTAAGATTTTCAGATAATTCATCTACCTTTTTTGCCTTAGAATACAAGGATGCATATTTTTCTGGTTGCTCTTGAGCTTTAGTTTCTAAATTTTGAATAGTAACATTATTTTTTGCTGAAGTAGTAATATTATTTTCAGTCAATTTTTCATTCATATAACCAAACGCAGAAAGTACTTCCTTAGACATTTGCATTGCTAACATTGCAATGAAAATTAAATACATAAGGTTTATCATTTTCTGCCTTGGTGAAAGTTTACCTGAAGCCATCCTAATTAGTTTTTTTGGTTAATAATTTAGTCAACAATCAACTAATTAATTTTTATTAGACATTGCAGATAACATACCTCCATAAACTCCATTTAATGAAGAAAGATTAGTTGCTAAGGATTCCATTTGCTCTTTTAGTTTTTCTGAGTTAATAACAACTTGGTCATTAATTTCAGCTTGTCTACTTGAGCTTTCTAACTGAACTTTGTACAAACTATTTAGCGATTCCATTTGAGCTGCAGCCATTGACATTTGTTCACTATATCTATTTGTAGATGCTATAGAATCTATTGTAGGAGCAATATTTTCTGCAGCACCTTTAAAATTTTGAATACTTTCTCCAAAACTTTGCATTAAACCTGCATCTAATTTAGCTTCTTTAAGCATTGTATCTAGCTTTTGAGAAAGTAAACTTTGTGATTCTCTTGCATCGTTTCTGTCTTTATCTCTATCCAGCCCAATTGCTAATTCAGGGTAAACTAAACTCCAATCTAAATCGTCATCTACAGAATCAAATGCCGATACAAAAAACACTAAAGCTTCTACCGCCATACCTACTGTTAACATCAAACCTCCATAAGGCCAGTGTTGAATTTTAAATAGGGCACCTAAAATAACAATTGCTGCTCCTATTCCATAAGCGTAATTAAATAATTTTTTAGTATTTCTAGTTTGTGCCATAATTAATTTTTTTAAAGTATAGGTTAAGCTTTGTTTTAATTTCCTTCAATAATAGTTCCTAAAAAATCTTGTACTGTTCTAAAGCCAATATAACTTCTTGCTGAGTCTGCATATTCATAATCTCGCGTGCTCACTTCTAAAAAATAGGATACATCTTTCCAAGAACCACCTCTAATAATTTTTCTGTGATTTTCTGAGATTTCCACATTTGGATTCATTGTTGAACCTATATAATAAGATGCTTCACTGTACGCTGTATTTGTCCATTCAGAAACATTACCTGCCATGTTATAAAGTCCATAATCATTTGGATTATATGATTTGGCCTCCATTGTATACAAAGCTCCATCAACTGCATAATCACCTCTACTTGGTTTAAAATTTGCTAAAAAGCAACCTCTATCAGAAGTTGTATAAGGTCCTCCCCAAGGATATGTTGAATAATTTAAACCGCCTCTAGCTGCATATTCCCACTCAGCCTCTGTTGCTAGCCTAAAATATGGTACTGAACTCTCATTCTTTTTAGACTTTAAAAAATCGTTTTTCTTTTTTGTTCTCCAACTACAAAATGCTTTTGCCTGTTTCCAATCAACTCCAACAACCGGATAATCAGCATACGCTTGGTGAAAGAAATAATCTTGATGCATTGGATCATTATAGGAATAATTAAAATCTTTTACCCAAACAGTTGTATCAGGGTATACTTCAACTATTTCATCTTTAATAAAGTTTTTTCTATCACCTTTAGCTTTTGCTGCTGCACCCCTATCCAACCATGAATATTTGAATTTTAATTTTTTAGTATCCAAAATTCTTTTACCATCAAAACTATTATCAATTGATACATACATTGTATCCATTACCTCTGAATAATATTCATCTGGAAATTCATTTGTATCCCAAATTAAATCTTCCGACCAATTTAATGACCGCCCTTGTAATGGTGAATTTACATCTCCTAAACTACCATAATTATTCATCATATACTTCTCGTACGGTGACATATTAGTAGTATCTGGATTTGAAAATTGGAATTCTGGCAAAATTATATTTGTCTCATCAGACATTAATTCCGATAAAATAGCTAATTTGGTTCTTATTATTGAATCTCTAACCCAAAACACAAACTCTTTATATTCACTATTTGTAATTTCTGTTTCATCCATATAATATGGCCTAACTGTAACTGTTCTTGATGGAGCTGTTAGAGACCCCGCAACATCTTCATCACTTTTTCCCATTGTAAAGGAACCTCCCGAAATTAAAACCATACCTAATGGCTTTTGAGAATGCCACTTACTTTGTGATCTTACACCGATCAACTCACCTTGGTCACTAGAGCCACAGCTATATACTAATAAAGCTAGTAAAATATACAATGATATTTTCTTCATAATTATTTTCTTCATCTATTTAGGCAAACCTATTACTAATTATTTAAAAAAACAATATTTACTTTAATCTGTTTAAAACTAAAAAACCTCATTTTATTACATATGAAAGCATAACTTTTTATACTAATTTTTTTAATGTTTTTAACCATCTTTCAGGGATTTCCTGATTAGTTGCACTTATATAATCTTCATAAGTACATGGTATTAACGCATGTCTTTTAAATTTATTATTATCATTTAAATTAATTTCCATCCACCAACGACCGCTCTTATTACTTTTATGAAAGTTTAGTATTTGATTGTCTATTGGTACAATATATTTTTGATAATTATCCTTTAAACCAAAAGGGTAATCTTTAGCTCTATAATTAACTCCCTCAATAAAATACCATATCATTTGAGATATTAATTGTGCCGTTTGGGTTTTAGCATCAAATTCTGCATTGTATTCATAAATACCAAATGAAGTTACTTTATCACTAATGCCTGCATAACGTGAAATAGCACAAATTTCTGTTCCTGAAAATCCGTTAGGAGTTGCATTATTGTTTGCAGGGGCATCTGCATTTTTAATTGCAGATAAATCTATACTCACAATATCTGCATCTCTCATTAAAGGTTCAACAAGTTGAATTGAATTTACAATCTCTCCCAATCTATAAGTATCAAAAAATAAACTATCTAATAATTCTATTTCCTCTTGAGAATTGTAATAGGTTTGGTAACCAATATTACTATAATTGAATAAATTATTTGGCTGATTCATTACTATTTTACTCAAATATGATTGCGAAGTTAATTCATCTTCAATAGTACCTAAATCAAATTTATTATCAACTGCCACTATGTTTACAGTTTGCTCAAGTGTATCATATGCTCTATAATTGGCATAAGTTAAATCCTGACTTCCACCAATAACAATAGGGATAATTTTGTTTTTAATTAAATAGGATAATAAGTTACCTAAAGCAAAGTAAGTATCATCAATTGTATTTCCTTGCTGAATATTTCCTAAATCAACTACACTAATTGGCCAATTACCTGGATATAGTTTATATAATTCTTTCCTAATTTCATTTAAATTAGAACCCGTTCCATAATTCCCTATAGAAGCCCTTCCTTCTTGTACACCTACAATTGCTATTTTCTTATTGGTTAAATCTGGGAAACCATTTTGCGCTGTATAAATTTCTATACATTGACCAAAAGCATGAATAGATTGCATTTTTGCATAAATCAATAATGCTTCTTCAACAGGATTAAGATATTCGAAATTCATTGATTAGGGGTTGTTATCTTTTTCTAATAAAGAGCAAGATAATCAAAAAATTTATTTTTTTGTTGTTTTACTCTTTGTTGTTTTCTTAGCTGCTTTCTTTTTTGGGGTTTTCTTCTCAATTATATCTTTAACTTCTTCAAGTGTTAGTATAGTTGCATCAACAGTTTTAGGTAATTCAATTTTTAATTTTCCTTTTAAAATATTTGATCTTCCCCAACGTGCTTTTTCAACTCTAATTCCTTCTTCTTCCCAATTATGCAACACTTTTTCAATTTCTTTACGCTTTTTATCTTCAATTAATTCAATAATATTTTCTTTGGTTAAATTATCAAAATCGTATTTTTTATTCACATTTATAAAAATACCATTCCATTTTAAAAATGGACCAAAACGTCCAACTCCTTTTTGAACAGGTAGGTTCTCATATTCTGCAACTGGAGCATCAGCTTCTTGCTTTTCTTGAATTAACTCTATAGCTCTATTTAAATCAATTGACATTGGATTTTCATCCCTCGGAATTGAAATAAACATAGCATCATATTTAATATATGGCCCAAAACGACCATTAGCAACTATTACTTCAATGTCTTCATAACCTCCAATGACTTTTGGAAGTTTAAACAAATCCATTGCCTCTTCATAAGTAATAGAACTTAATGTTTGATCTACTTGCAAACTTGCAAACTTTGGTTTTTCTTCATCTGTAGCCTCTCCAATTTGAACCATAGCGCCAAATCTTCCTAAACGAGCATATACATTTTTACCACTATCTGGATCAATACCTAATAAACGTTCACCTTTAGCACGTTCAGCATTAGCTGCAACATCTTCAACTATTGGGTGAAATTTATTGTAAAAATCTTTAATCATAGAAATCCAATCTTCTTTCCCTTCAGCAATATCATCAAATTCAGATTCTACTTTTGCTGTAAAACCAAAATCTAAAATATTTGAGAAATTTTCAACTAAAAAATCATTTACTATATTTCCAATATCCGTTGGAGTTAACTTCCCTTTATCTGAACCAACTTTTTCTGTTAAAATTGTTGAAGTTACTTTTTGACTTTTTAATTTTAACTGCGTATAATTTCTATCTATTCCTTCAATACTCCCCTTTTCTACATATTCTCTACGTTGAATTGTTGAAATTGTAGGTGCATATGTTGATGGACGACCAATCCCTAATTCTTCAAGGTTTTTCACCAAAGAAGCTTCCGTATATCTATATGGTGCTTTTGTATAGCGTTCGGTTGCTGTAATATATTCATTAATTAAAGCTTCTCCATTAGTCATATTAGGTAACATCCCTTCTTGTTCTTCATCTTCATTATCGGTTCCTTCTAAATATACTTTTAAAAACCCTTCAAACTTTATCATTTCACCATTTGCAGTAAGAACTTTGGAATTATTAGAGTTTGATATTTTGACATTAGTACGTTCTAATTCTGCATCACTCATTTGAGAAGCAATGGTTCTTTTCCAAATTAAGCTATACAATCTATCTTGATCAAAATCAATTGAAACAGATTGCTGACTCATACTTGTTGGTCTAATTGCTTCGTGAGCTTCTTGTGCCCCTTTAGATTTGTTGCTGAAATTTCTTGGTTTACTAAATTCCTTACCGTAAGATGATATAATTTCTTCTTGTGCATCATTTTTGGCATCTTCAGAAAGATTTAAACTATCTGTTCTCATATAGGTTATAAAACCTGCTTCGTACAAACGTTGTGCAATCATCATTGTTTTAGCAACTGGAAAACCTAATTTTCTTGAAGCTTCTTGTTGTAATGTTGAAGTTGTAAATGGTGCTGCTGGAGATTTTTTAGCTGGTTTTTTCTGAAGGTCTTCAACTTTAAAATCTGCTCCAATACATGAATTTAAAAACGATTCAGCTTTTGCTTTGGTATCGAAATTTTTTGGAAGTGTTGCTTTAAACTTCTTACCTTCTTTAGTTGTAAACTCTGCAACAACTCTATAAGAAGCCAGTGATTTAAAATCTTGTATTTCACGTTCTCTCTCAACAATTAACCGTACCGCAACAGATTGAACTCTACCTGCCGATAAGCCTCCTTTTATTTTACGCCAAAGTATAGGTGATAATTCATAACCAACTAATCTATCTAAAACTCTTCTTGCTTGTTGTGCGTTTACTAAATTATAATCTATACTTCTTGGATTTTCAACAGCTTTTAAAATAGCTTTCTTTGTTATTTCGTGAAAAACAATCCGTTTTGTGTTGGCTTCTTTTAATTTTAATTGCTCAAATAAATGCCACGCAATTGCTTCTCCTTCACGATCCTCATCCGATGCTAACCAAACTGTATCTGCTCTGTCTCTTATACACATCT
>SDWL01000464.1 GCA_004195315.1 Lutibacter sp. | reverse complement strand
CCTTTAGTGTCACCAACAGTAGTTCTAAAATCATCAAATTTATGACCTATTTTATACGGGTTTCCTTCACCACTATAATATCTAGGTTTGTAGTCAAATTTTTTATTTGTGCGTTTTCTTAAAATTCCCATAATAGTCAAAAATACTGAATTCTGAAGTTGTGGTCAAGTTTTGTGAATAAGAAGTCTGTTAAAACTCTCTTAAAGCTGCCATTTTAATAGCAGCAATAGCACTTTCTATGCCTTTATTTCCATGTATTCCGCCAGAACGGTCAATAGATTGTTGTTTTGTATTATCGGTTAGTACACAAAAAACTACAGGAACATCGTATTTTATATTCAAATCTTTTATGCCTTGAGTTACGCCATCACAAACAAAATCGAAATGTTTTGTTTCTCCTTGAATTACATTTCCAATAGCAATAATTGCGTCTAACTTTTGAGTTTCTATCATTCGTTTGCAACCATAAATTAGTTCAAAACTTCCTGGAACATCCCAACGAATTATATTTTCTTTAGTTGCACCATTTTCAATAAGCGCTTGTTCAGCACCTGAATATAAGTTTTCAGTAATATCTGGATTCCATTCAGAAACAACAATCCCAAACCGAAATTTTTTCGCGTTTGGGATTGTAGCTTTATCGTAATTAGATAAATTTGTTGTTGCCATTTACTTCTTATTTTTTAGATGCATAAGTTGCTCTACTAATATAAATATCAATATTTTTTGCTTCTTCAGAAGTAGGATAATCCGTTTTTATTCTGTTGAATATATCTAATGCTTTTGAGAATTTTTCCAAATCCATTGCAGTATTTCCCGCTTTAAAAAGGTAAATTGGACTTGAAAAATTATTATCTCTTAAATCAGCTGCTTTTAAATAATAATCTAAAGCATCCTCAGGTTGGTTAATATCAGCAAAAGCATCGCCAATAGCACCTTTAGCAGTTGGAGCTAATAATTCATCATCTGAAGAGAATTTTTCTAAATATTCAATCGCTTCTTTGTAATTTTTCAATTTTAAGTAAGAAATACCAGCGTAGTAGTTTGCTAAATTTCCGGCTTTTGTTCCACTATATTGACTTGAAACATCTACAAAACCTAATTTTCCATCAGCACCATTTAATGCTAATGTATATAAAGAATCTACAGCAACAGTACTTGTAGTTGCGTCTTCAAAATAAGCTTTTGGAAAAGCTAATTCGTTAGCAGCTTCTTTTTCTTTAGGAGCTTTCATATATTTTTGATATGGCAAATAACCTAATATTAAAGCTACTACCAAACCTAAAACAATAAAAATTGTTTTTTGGTTCTTTATTACAAATTTTTCAGATCTTGAAGCTGTTTCATCTAATGTATTAAATACATCAGCCGTTGTTGAATGCTCAGTTGTATTATTTTGCTCTTTTTTTACTTTACTGCCTGTCTTTTTATATGTTGCCATTTATCTGTCTCTTATACACATCT
>SDWL01000463.1 GCA_004195315.1 Lutibacter sp. | reverse complement strand
AGATGTGTATAAGAGACAGATTAAATGGGGTGCATTTAAGCAACCTCAATTACTTGAAATAACTAATGATGGAGATTTAGTAATAGATTCTGAAAATACTGTTAAAACTATTAAAAGAGTTCATTAATACTTATATTTGGTTTTCCATCTTTTTTTTAAAAAATCTCTTAGTGAGTTTTCTCTAATGTTGTTCCCTGGTTCGTAAAATTTAGTATTTTCAATATCTTTAGGTAAAAATTCTTGTTCAGCAAAGTTATTTTCATAACTGTGAGCATACTTGTAATTTTTCCCATAATCTAATTCTTTCATCAATTTAGTTGGAGCATTCCTTAAATGTATAGGAACAGATAAATCGCCAGTTTCTTTAACCATTGCTTGAGCCTTGCCAATGGCTTCATAAGAGGCATTACTTTTAGCAGAACTTGCTAAATAAACAGCACATTGACTTAAAATAATGCGAGATTCAGGAAAGCCAATTGTATTTACTGCCTGAAATGTATTATTAGCTAAAATTAAAGCAGTAGGGTTTGCATTTCCAATGTCTTCTGAAGCTAATATTAGCATTCTTCTAGCTATAAATTTTGCGTCTTCGCCACCTTCAATCATTCTAGCAAGCCAATAAACAGCACCGTTTGGGTCACTTCCTCTTATCGATTTTATAAATGCTGATACAATATCATAATGTTGTTCACCAGTTTTATCGTATAAAACAGTATTTTTTTGAACTTTAGAAAGAACCAAATCATTGGTAATGGTAATTGGTTCATCTTCTGAATTCACTACCAATTCAAAAATGTTGAGCAATTTTCGTGCATCACCACCTGAAATCCTCAACAAAGCTTCTGTTTCTTTAATAATAATTTCCTTCTTAGAAATTACAGCATCGGTTTGTAAAGCACGTTCTAATAATACTTCTAAATCTATTTTATTAAATGAATTTAAAATATAAACCTGACAGCGCGATAGGAGGGCAGGAATTACCTCAAAACTAGGGTTTTCAGTAGTCGCTCCAATTAATGTAACCCAACCTTTTTCAACAGCGCCTAATAAAGAATCTTGTTGTGATTTGCTAAATCTATGAATCTCATCAATAAATAAAATTGGATTTTTTGATGTAAATAAGCCACCACTTTGTTTGGCTTTATCAATAACATCACGTATATCTTTAACTCCAGAATTTATTGCGCTAAGTGAATAGAATGGACGTTTAGATTCTTGAGCAATAATGTTTGCAAGTGTTGTTTTTCCAATACCAGGTGGACCCCATAAAATTAAAGATGGAATTACACCTCGTTTTATGTGTTGTGTTAAAGCACCATTTTTTCCAACCAAATGTTGCTGACTAATATAGTCATCTAAACTTTTTGGACGAATACGTTCTGCTAAAGGTTCATTCATGAAGCTGTCTCTTATACACATCT
>SDWL01000081.1 GCA_004195315.1 Lutibacter sp. | reverse complement strand
AGATGTGTATAAGAGACAGCTTTAAAAGTGG
This sequence comes from Lutibacter sp., assembly GCA_004195315.1. Taxonomy (GTDB): domain Bacteria; phylum Bacteroidota; class Bacteroidia; order Flavobacteriales; family Flavobacteriaceae; genus Lutibacter. The sequence continues at coordinate 8,293 of SDWL01000081.1, read as the reverse complement.
AATTAGAATACACCCAATCTTTTTTTATTCCAACTCGTTTAAAATTTAATTTTTCAAAAAGGTGTATACTATTTAAATTGTCAGATGTAATATTTGCAAAAATTTGATGCACATTTAAATAATCAAAAGCATAATCTATAATCATTTCTATTGCTTCAGAGCCATATCCTTTGATTTGATTTTTAGAAGTGATTAAAATTCCAATACCAATTCTTTGATGTTGAGGATTAAAATCAAATAAATCAATCAATCCCACTGGTGCATTATTAAGATCACAAATTACAAACCTATATTGTTTAGCTTCATAAATATCTTGATGTGAGTTTTTAATATATTTTTGCAAAATATATTTTGAATAAGGAGCTTGTGTACTACTTATTTCCCAGAAAGATTCATCATTTTCTGTTGAAAATAAAAAATCTAAATCTTCAGGCTCTAAAGCTCTTAAGTTGATATTTTTCCCTAATAAAGTTGCCATTAAATTGTAATATTTCCTTCAAAAACGAATTGAGCTGGACCTTTTAAAAATACATTAGTATAAGAATTCCCTTCTCTTTTAAATGAAACTTCTAAATGTCCACCTAAAACTTCAATATTTATGGTGTTATCTTTTGTTTTATTCAATTTATTTGCAGCAATTGCAACAGCAGTAACGCCAGTTCCACATGCTAAAGTTTCGTCTTCAACACCACGTTCATACGTTCTGACTTTAAATGAATTTTCTGAAATTTGTTCAGCAAAATTTACGTTGGTACCTTCGTTGAAATAAGGTGCTCCGTATCTTATTTTTGATCCTAATTTTTTAATATTAATGTTGGTAATGTTATCATTAAAGCAAACGTGATGTGGTGAACCTGTATTTAAAAATGAATAATTTTCAAATTCTTCAACAGTATTAATATCAATCATTTGTAAATTTACGCTATCGTTCTTTATAGAAGCAAAATGTAATCCGTCAACGGCTACAAACGTGGTTTCTTTTCCAATAATATTTAATTGTTTAGCAAAAGCCACTATACATCTCCCTCCGTTCCCACACATAGTACCTTCGCTGCCATCAGCATTAAAATATATCATGGTAAAATCGCTTTTTTCTGAAGATTCTAATAAAATTAATCCATCAGCTCCAATTCCAAAACGTCTATCACACAATTTTTGGATTAGTTTTACATCTTTTTTTGGAAACGTATTATTTCTATTATCAATCAGAATAAAATCGTTTCCCGTTCCTTGATATTTGTAAAAATGTATTTTCATTAATGCAAATGTAAGAAATTCAATGTAGTTTTTGTAGTAAAATAATAACTCAAAAATAAAATGTTAAAATGAGTTAAAAGTGCGTTAACAAACAGTTAAAGCACTTTTATGAATACAATATTGTTTTAATTTTGAGTTAATATTTATAAAAACTTAATATATGAAAAAAATAGCAAGCATTATATTGTTTTCTGCCATTGGAGGAGCTTTTACATTAGGAGCTTATAAATTATTTATTGAAAAGCCACAAGTTGTTGTAGAGAAATTTACTGATTCTACATTGAATAGTACGCCTGTAAATTATGCAAACGGTATGGTAACTTCAATAGAAAATACGGATTTTACTGTTTCGGCCGAAAAAACACTAAATTCTGTGGTACATGTTAAAAACACATCATTTAAAACTGTACGAAATCCACATGCAGAATTTTTTTATGGCCAAGGTAGTGGCGCTAAACAATACTCACAAGTTGGAACAGGTAGTGGAGTTGTGATTTCTGCTGATGGCTATATTATTACAAATAACCATGTAATTAAAAATGCAACTGAAATTGAAGTTACACTAAATAATAAAAAAAATTACAAAGCAGAACTTATTGGAACTGATCCTACAAATGATATTGCACTTTTGAAAGTTGATGCATCAGATTTGACATATGTTACTTTTGGTGATTCTAATTCTATAAAAGTAGGAGAGTGGGTTTTGGCAGTTGGAAATCCTTATAACTTAACTTCAACAGTTACAGCCGGTATTATTAGTGCAAAAGGTAGAGATTTAGATGGTAATAGAGGTGTAGATTCTTTTATTCAAACAGATGCAGCTGTAAATCCAGGGAATAGTGGTGGAGCATTAGTAAATATTAGAGGAGAGTTAGTGGGTATTAATACTGCAATTTCATCTAGAACAGGATCTTTTATTGGATATTCTTTTGCGGTTCCTTCAAACATTGCTAAAAAAGTTGTTGAAGATTTAATGGAGTTTGGAAATGTTCAAAAGGCAATTTTAGGTATAAGAGGAGGTGAATTGAATAGTGAAGTTGCTGAAAAATTAGCTGTTATGGAAACTGAAGGTTTTTATATTTCTGAAGTTACGGAAGGTTCTGGTGCGCAAAAGGCTGGTTTAAAAAAGAATGATATTATTATAAAATTAGATAATGTAAAAATTGCAACTTACGCTGATTTAGCTGGATTTATTAGTTCCAAAAGACCAAATGATAATGTTCAGGTTACTTTTCTTAGAAATGAAGAAGAAAAAAAATTAAATGTTAAACTAACTAAAAATGAGGTTACAACAGTTTCATTAATAGGTTTGAATTTAATGAATTTAGATAAGAAAGAGTTAAAGAAATTAAATGTGCCTAATGGTGTGAAAATTACAGCAATTTCAAATAAAGAATTAATGTATTATGGCGTAAAGATAGGGTATGTAATTACTGCAATAAACAATAAAAAAGTGAATACCGTAGATGAAGTTAGTGATATGATTGCAAATAAAGCAAGTGGAAAAGTATTGCGTATTGAAATGTTAAATTTAAAAGGAGAGTCAGAACGTTATATTTTTAGATAATAATTCTAATTGTTTTTAAAATCCTTTCAAAAATTGAATGGGTTTTTTTATAAACAAAATCCTTTGCGAAAACGTTTGAAATGGGTACTTTTACCGAAATTTTAAATAACTCAACTCAAAATGTCATTTAACGAACTTTATGAAAAAGAACTCACTTTTCAAGCAGGCAGAAGAAGAGCAACAGTAGAATTTATTAGAATTATTAGTGATTTATGGTATGATAATACTGTTGAATTAATTTTGTTTAGAAATCAATTACTAGATCGAAATGTTAGTGAAATATTAAACTTGATTGAATATGCTAGTGATTTTGTTGAAAAACCAATTTCAATTTTTGACGCTGTAGAAATTGCTAAGGAAATAAAAAAGCTAAAATTGCCACCTTCAAAAATTGATATAGGTAAATTAGTGTATGAATATCATTTAGATGACAATCAACTTTCTGTAAAAGAATTTGTTGAATTCAAATTAAAAGATGCTAAAAATTTCAATGAAATAGAACCTAAAGACATTGTACTTTATGGTTTTGGAAGAATTGGACGTTTATTGGCACGTGAATTAATGGCTCGAACCGGGAAAGGAAATTTAATGCGTTTAAGAGCAATTGTTACTCGAGGTGAAATATCGGAATCTGTGTTAGAGAAAAGAGCTTCACTATTAAGAAATGATTCAGTTCATGGTGATTTTCACGGCACTGTGAGAGTTGATATTGATAATAAGGCTTTAATTATTAATGGGACAACAGTTCATATTATCTCAGCAAATACTCCTGAAGAAATTGATTATACTTCTTATGGAATATCTGATGCATTGGTTATTGATAATACTGGTGCTTTTAGAGATAAAGAAGCTTTAGGAAGGCATTTAAAGGCAAAAGGAATTGCAAAAATATTATTAACAGCGCCTGGAAAAGGAGTCCCTAATATTGTTTTTGGTGTAAATCATTCTAATTATGATCCAAGTAAAGTAGATATATTCTCTGCAGCTTCTTGTACAACAAATGCTATAACTCCTGTTTTAAAGGTAATTGAAGATAATTTTGGAGTTATTAATGGGCATTTAGAAACTATCCACGCATATACCAACGATCAAAATTTAGTTGATAATATGCATAAAAAATATAGAAGAGGTAGAGCGGCTGCATTAAACATGGTAATTACTGAAACTGGAGCTGGGAGTGCAGTTTCTAAAGCATTGCCTTCGTTTGAAGGTAAATTAACTTCAAATGCTATTCGTGTTCCTGTTCCAAATGGTTCATTGGCAATTTTAAATCTTCGATTAGAAAATGCAGCAAGTAAAGAAACTATTAATACTACTATGAAAAAATATTGTTTAGAAGGAGATTTGGTTGAGCAAATTAGATATTCATTAAGTAATGAATTGGTTTCTTCAGATATTGTAGGAACTGCATCACCTGCAATTTTTGATAGCAATGCAACTATTTCAAACAATGATGGTAAGAATGTTGTTTTATATGTTTGGTATGATAATGAATATGGATATACGCATCAAGTTATTAGATTGGCAAGGTATATTTCTCAATTAAGAAAATTTGTATACTATTAAAATGAAAAAATCCGGATAAATTAGTTTATCCGGATTTTTTTAAGAGTTATTGATGAAGGTTTAAGTAAATATTATTTGTGTTCTGTCTCCATCACACATTTCGTAAAACTCACCAATTGTTATAATAGCTGATACTTCATCTGATAAATCTTCTTTTTTCAGTTTAAACATATCAACGGCTAATTTACAAGCGTAAATTTTACCACCACCGGCAGTAATCATTTCTAAAAATTCATCTACAGGAGGCATGTCTAATGCTTCCATTTGTTTTCTCATCATACTAGACACAGCCGATTCTACTCCTGGTAATCCACCCAACATTGTAGGGAATGGAAGTCCACCTGGCATACGCATTGCTGGGTTTCCAGTAGTTGCAGTATGTAAGCCATTCATTTCTTTTTTAGTAATTCCATCTAGTCCAAAGAAAGTAAAAAACACATTGGTTTCAATTCCTTCCATTACAGCGCCATTAGCCATAACAAGTGATGCATAAACATCTTCTAAACTTCCTTTAGCACAAATTAAGCAAACTTTTTCTAATGGTTTTTTTTCTTTTATTTCCATTTTTTATATTTTAAAAATTAAATACAACTTGTAGGTTTAGGTATTCCGGCTATTTTAGATGAGAATTTTAAAGGCCCTTTAGGGAATAATACGTATAATCCTTTAACATCAATAATACCTGATTTACCAACGCTTCTAATAGTTAAACCTTCTTTAGCGGCTGTTTTTTCACGTAAATGATTGAGAACCTCAAAATGTTTAGGGGTTAATTCAATTCCTATTTCTTTTGCAATTTCTTTTGCAATTTCTTCGTTCCATTGAGACATATCGTCTAAATATCCATCTTCAGATACTTTTAGTTCAACTCCTGCAATTGTTTTTAGTGCCATAATATTTAGGTTTTTATTATTTATAATTATTTTTTTTCTGGTTTAATATCAAAAACTTTTCCTTTAAAACTCATATTTCTTGAAACAAAAGGAATAGCAATTCCTTTTAATAACATATTCCAATAAATCCATCTAAATGCTAATTTTCCCCAATGATTAAAAAGGCTTTCTTTCAAAAGTTTAAGAGGTCCTATTTTTGCAAAAGGGAAATTTCCGTGAACAGGTTCAGTAACGTAATTAAAATCAATTAATAAAGCTTTGTTGTTACCTGTTTCTATAAAGCAGTTTGCGTGACCGTCAAATTCTTTTTTTAATGGATATCCATCTATGTATAAAAGAATATTATCGGTTAATGTTTCAGCTTGGAAATGTGCCACTGAACCTGCTTTTGAAGCTGGTACATTTGTTGCGTCACCAATTACAAAAATATTTTCTTGTGCTTTAGATTGTAACGTATTGTGATCTGTAGGTACAAAATTTAAATCATCTCCTAAACCAGATTTTTCAATAACTTCATCACCCATATTTGTTGGGATGGTTACTAATAAATCAAAGGGAATTCTTCTATCTTCAAAATCTACAATTTCTTTTTTGTCATTATCAACATGTTCAATGGCAAAATCAGACTCCATATGTATGTCTTTTTCTTTTAAAAGGTAGGCTAAAGCTGTTGAGCAAGTTGGTTTTGTGAAAGCACCAGTTAATGGCGTAACGTATGTAATGTCAACTTTATCTCTCATTCCTTTATCTCTGAAGTAAGAATCTGCTAAAAACGCAAATTCTAAAGGAGCTACAGGGCATTTAATTGGCATTTCGGTAATATGCACAAGTAATTTACCACCTTCCCAATCTCTTAGTTTATTCCGTAAAGCTAAAGATCCTTCGTATGTGTAAAAATCAAAAATATCCTTTTTCCAAAGAGGGCCAATTAAGCCTTCAGTTTCTTCGGGTGCAATTTTTGAACCAGTTGCAATTATTAATAAATCATAGTCTAAGGTTTCATCTTCTAACTCAACTTTATTTTCTTCTGAAAGTATTTTTTCTATTTTTTTCTGAATATAGTTCACTCCCTTAGGAATAAATTTCTTACCCACTTTTTTTACTTGATTTTCAGTGTAGGTGTCAAAAGGTAAAAATAAAAAGCCTGGTTGGTAATAATGAGTTTTAAATTGGTCAACTATGGTTATATTCCATTTGTTAAGGTGGAGTTTTGACCTTAAATGATTAGCCATCATTGTACCTGCAGTACCAGCCCCTAAAATAAGTAAGTTTTTCATATTCAGTTGTTAAGTTAAATTGTTAATTTTTAAAACTATTTAAAAAAGCTTTTAATTACGATGTAAAGCTACTTAAGTGACATATGGATTTTAATGATAAATATCAGTAATCAATGTGATAATTGTTACAGTCTACTTGATTTAATTGATGTTTTGACTGATTTTGGGTATGTGTAATAATTCAAAAAATATGATTATTTTAGCAAAGAAATTAAATGGATATGGAGTTAAATATTGAGCAGAAAATAATACAATTAAGAGAGGAATTACATTTGCATAATTATAATTATTATGTGTTAGACAATGCGACAATTTCAGATTATGAGTTTGATTTAAAATTGAAAGAATTAGAAAAATTAGAAACAGAAAATCCACTTTTTTTTGATGCTAATTCTCCAACACAAAGAATAGGAGGAGAAATTACTAAAAATTTTAAAACTGTAGTTCATAAAAACAGAATGTATTCTTTAGATAACTCCTATTCAAAAGATGATTTATTAGATTGGGAAAAACGCATTAAGAAAATTTTAGAAACTGAAGAAGTTAGTTATACTTGCGAATTAAAATATGATGGAGCTTCTATTAATTTAACATATGAAAATGGAATTTTAGTTAGTGCGGTTACAAGAGGTGACGGTTTTGAAGGTGATGATGTTACTGCAAATATTAAAACTATAAAATCTATTCCACTTGTTTTAAAAGAACATTTTGTTGATAGCTTTGAAATTAGAGGTGAAATTATTTTACCATTAGATGGTTTCAATAAAATGAATGAGGAAAAAATTGAAGCTGGTGAAGAACCATACAGAAACCCAAGAAATACTGCAAGTGGAAGTCTAAAATTACAAGATAGTTCTGAAGTTGCAAAAAGACCATTAGATTGCTTATTATATCATATAGTTGCTAATAAAAACCCAAAGACTACTCATTTTGAGACTTTAGAAAATGCTCGAAAATTAGGTTTTAAAGTGCCTAATGCTTTTGAAATTTGCTCAACCTTGGATGAAGTTTTTAATTTTATTGAAAAATGGGATGTACAACGTTATCAGCTTCCATATGAGACAGATGGAATTGTAATTAAAGTTAACTCGTATTCACAACAAGATGAGCTTGGATATACCGCAAAATCACCTCGTTGGGCTATTGCATATAAATTTAAAACTGAGCAGGAAAGCACTATTTTAAATGAAATTACGTACCAAGTTGGTAGAACAGGAGCAATTACACCTGTAGCAAATTTAGAACCTGTACAATTAGCAGGAACTATTGTTAAAAGAGCTTCATTACATAATGCCGATCAAATTGAAAAGTTAGATGTTAGAGTTGGAGATACTGTTTATGTTGAAAAAGGAGGAGAAATTATTCCTAAAATTGTAGGAGTAGATTTGAATCAAAGATCTGTAGATTCAAAACCAACAGTTTATATTACATATTGTCCAAATTGTAATACCGAATTAGTTAGAACAATTGGAGATGCAAAACATTATTGTCCGAATGAGTATGGTTGTCCAACTCAAATTACAAGCAGAATCCAACATTTTATTAGTAGAAAAGCTATGAATATTGATGGTTTGGGAGCTGAGACTGTAGAATTATTATTTAAAGAAGGATTAATCCATAATTATGCTGATTTATATGAATTAAAAGAAGAACAGATTAAACCTTTGGAACGTATGGCTGAAAAATCAGCTCAAAATATAATTTCAGGCATTGAAAACTCAAAAATAATACCT
>SDWL01000462.1 GCA_004195315.1 Lutibacter sp. | reverse complement strand
GTTATATTCACGTAGGAAAATGTATTTAAATAAATAAGAAGGTTTACTAATTTTCGTTTAAAAAAAAGCTCCATATTGGAGCTTTTTTTAGTAAATAGTCTTTTTACTTTTCTCAAGTTATTACACAACTCTTCTTTTAATATAACAAATGACAAAAGGTTAGTTCGTTTGTTATCAAGTAACTATCCTGCACAAGAAACTGTAACTGAATGGGTATGTCCGCCTCCAGATGTAGATGTTACAGAAATTTGGGTATTCGTTTTTAGAGAATTGAAATGAGTTGAAGTTAACGTTACATTGTGAATATGGTTATCAGTACTAGCTGGGGAAAGTTGATATGATTTTTCAGTTCCTGCCGCAACATCTTCTTTTGAAACAGTTAATGTATGGCCATGATTTGCTCCTATAGAGCTAACTGTACCATTGTCCAAACAATTTCCACTTGGATTCGGGTTCGGGTTTGGATTTGGATTCGGAACATCATCATCTGATCCTGAACAATTCAATAATGAATATACAGGGGCAGCAAGTAATAGACCTAATGTTGTTTTGCTTATAAATGTTTTTCTGTCCATGATTTAAATTTGTAAATTAATATTATTGATGATTTGAGAATTAAAAAAGTGGCTTTTAACTTTTTGGAACTAACATAAAGTTAAAAGTGACTTCTACTGTCTCGGCAACTTTTTTTTGAACTATTTTTGGTATTTTAATATCAAACTGTTCAGGGTTTAATATGAAACTTGATTTAAGATATAATTTGTTATTATTTAATGAAATATAAGCTTCAGGATTTATTTGAACCGTTTTTCCATGAAAGGTTAATTCGCCATTTAAGTAAAATGGTTTATATTCTTCTGTTAAATTGTTCATTGAAAAATCATCAATTTTACCAATAAAGGTAGCTTTTGGGAAATTAAATGATTCGGCAAAACTTTCATTAAAATGCTCTTCCATTAAAGCTACTTTAAATCTAAACCCTTTTACTAAAGCTAATGCTGCAATCTCTCCTGTATTTATATTTAAAATAGAGGTAACAGTATTATTTTTTGCTTTAACTTCTTCAAATGATGGTACCGAAGCTTCAAAATTAATATTTCCAGATTTTGTGTAATATTTGGTTTGAGCTATTAAGATATTAGAAACGCATATAAAAAATAGGTATGTTATTATTAGTTTCATTTTAAGTGTTATTTAAAACCACCTGTTTGCCAATTTTTTATAGTTTGAATTTGGCTAGCGGTTAACATATTACCTGTTTTGGGCATTGCACCACTTTCTACTTGATTAATAAGACCTCTTGATTGAATAGCGCTTTTAACTTCATCTAAAGTTGTTAATGCCATTGGACCAGGATCAGCTCCTGAAGGTGGACTTGCATGGCAAGGAAAACAGCTACCGCTCATAATTTGTGCTACATTTGCTGCATATGTAACATCATTGGTTGTTGGAGGTTCATTCGGAATAACGTCATCATCGCTACTATTAGAACATGAAGTTAATAATAATCCTAAAACTAATAC
>SDWL01000080.1 GCA_004195315.1 Lutibacter sp. | reverse complement strand
AGATGTGTATAAGAGACAGGTTTTCAATTGACAGCGCTTGACTCCAACTTTCAAATGCTTTTAAAACATTAGGCTTATTAAACCAGCCATTAAATTCATGAGCTCTGTTAATTTGCATTTCAAAAGCATCAAAAAATAAGTTATTGAATTCAGAATCTTCAATTTTTTCAATTTTAGTTGTGCTAAATTGCTTTAAAAAATCTCCAAGTTTTGAGAAAACTTCAATACGTTGCTCTAAATTCATTCTAATTATAATTTTATATTTGCAAAATTAATCTAAATAATAGTATGGCAATAAAAATAACCGACGAATGTATAAATTGTGGAGCTTGCGAACCTGAATGTCCAAACAATGCTATTTATGAAGCTGCAGAGGACTGGAAATTTTCAGATGGCACAACACTTTCAGGTGAAATAATTTTACCAAATGGTAAAACATTTATTGCTGATGTATCTCAAGAGCCAATTGATGATGAAGTCTACTTTATTATTGCAGATAAATGTACTGAGTGTAAAGGTTTTCATGACGAACCACAATGTGCAGCTGTTTGCCCAGTAGATTGTTGTGTTCCTGATGAAGAAAATAAAGAAACAGAAGAACAATTACTGATAAAACAACATTTTTTGCATAAAGAATAATTAAAGATGAACATGTGTAAAATCTTAAATATTTATTTTGGAATTTTTTATTTCTACATTGTATACGTGCAAAAAAAATACGTAATTCACGTTTCTTTAAAAAAAGTATCATTTTATGAAAACAAGTAGAAATTTTATAAAACATACATCTTTAGTTAGTGCTGGTGTATTTTAGCTGATGTGGTTTATCACTTGATGCAGATGAGTTAATGCGTAATAGAATGTCTCCAAATGATGAGTGCAAAGAAGCAGTGAACGGAGTTGAAAAAACATAAAGATTTAACAAAACTACAAGTTGGTTTTTTAGGCTTAAATAAATATGTGAAGTAGGTGGTTATAGCGTTTATGCGGGTTTTAATTACGCACTTCATACCTCAAAACAAAATGAAATAATTGACACAAAATATAATTGAGAATGGTAAAAAAAGTAATCGTAGTACTATGCCTATTGGCATTAATTTCTTGTGAAACTAACATTGATTTTAGAGAAAATGTTGCTTCATTTTTAATTCCTAAACCTTTAGAATTAACTCAAACAGAAGGGTTTACTAGCATTTCAATAAACACAAAGATTGTTACAACCCAAGATTTTATTGACGAAGCGAATTATCTTCAAAAGTTGATTCATGAATCTTCAAATTTCAGTGTAGATATTATTGTAACTAATGAAATTCCAATAACTGAAAATGCTATTTTATTAGTAAACAACTCAAAATTAGCTGCAAATCTCAATTCAGAAGAAAGTTATAAATTAACCATTTCAAAATCTAAAATTGAAATTGAAGGGAGTACAACTACAGGAATAATGAGAGGAATTCAAACCTTGAGACAACTTTTTGTTGATGAGTTTCATAAGAATATAAAAAGAAATGAGTGGCAATTACCATTAATTACTGTTAAAGATAGTCCTAAATTTAGACACAGAGGAATGTTGTTTGATAGCGGAAGACATTTTTTTGAAGTAGATGTTGTTAAAAAGTATATTGATTTATTGGCGCTATATAAAATGAATGTTTTTCATTGGCATTTAACAGAAGATCAAGGTTGGAGAATAGCCATTGAGAAATACCCAAAATTAACTGAAATAGGTGCTTTTAGAAAACAAAAAGATAGTTCTATTTATGGCGGGTTTTATACAAAAAAACAAGTGCAAGAAATTGTTGCTTATGCTACAGAAAGACATATTACTGTAATTCCTGAAATTGAATTACCAGGGCATTCTTTAGCTGCTTTGGCTGCGTATCCTGAGTTGTCTTGTACTGGTAACACTGTAGAAGTCACTAATGAATGGGGGATTTTTAAAGATATTTATTGTGCTGGGAATGAACAAACATTTATTTTTTTAGAAGATGTGTTAACTGAAGTTATGGAGTTGTTTCCATCAGAATATATTCACATTGGAGGTGATGAAGCACCAAAATTAAGATGGGAAGCTTGTGCTAAATGTCAGAAAAGAATAAAAGACGAAAAGTTAGCAAATGAACATGAGTTACAAAGCTATTTTATACAAAGAATTGAGAAATTTCTTCATAAAAATAATCGTAAATTAATAGGTTGGGATGAAATTTTAGAAGGAGGTTTGTCACCAACTGCTACTGTTCAAAGTTGGAGAGGAGTAAAAGGAGGAATTGTAGCTGCTAATAACAATCAGTTTGCAATAATGTCGCCTACTACACATTGTTACTTTGATTATGGAATTGGAACAACTGATTTAGAAAAGGTGTATAATTTCAATCCTATTCCGGCAGAATTAGCACCTGAAAAACATCAATATATTATTGGAAGTGAGTGTAATTTATGGAGCGAGCGAATTCCTGATGAAGAAAATTTAGATTCAAAAGTATTTCCAAGAATTTTTGCCATGAGCGAAGTACTTTGGTCATATCCAAAAGAAAAATACTTTAATGAATTTTATGCAAGAGTGCAAAATCAATATGGTTTATTGGAGGCTAAAAATGTAAAATATGGACTTGAATTTGTTCCAGTAAGTTTAAAAAGTACTTTAAATGATGACAAAGTTCAAATTGAAGTGGTTACTAAACATGAAAGTTTTAAAACAAATTACCGTTGGAATTGCGAAGATTGTGATACTATATTTAGAGAAGCTCCAGCGATAATTGCATTAAATAAATCAGGTGTTTTAGAAATTGAAACGTTTAAAAATGGAAAAAAATATGGCGATAATTTGTTGCAAGGTTATCAATTACATAAAGCAATAAATAGTGAAATTAAGCAAGAAAACCTTTATAATGATGTTTACAAAGCATCAGGTGAAAAAGGTTTAGTTGATGGAGAAATTGGTTCAAAAAAGATTAGAGATGGTAACTGGCAAGGGTTTTTAGGTGTTGATATTGATTGTGTTATCGATTTAGGAAAAGAAAAAGAAGTAACTGAAATAGGTGCTAATTTTTTACACAAACAACTGTCTTGGATTTTAATACCTAGAAATATTACAATTCAAACTTCGGTAGATGGATTAACTTGGAAAGATTGGGGAACTGTTGAATCAAAAGTTGACCCAAAAAATAAAGAGGTAATTTTAGAAACATTATCAAAAATTAAATCAGTTGAAAAAATTAGATATGTTAAACTATTTGCTGAAAATTTAGACCAATTACCAGAATGGCATGATTTTTATAAAGGAAAATCTTGGATTTTTATTGATGAAATATTTGTGAACTAAAGAATTTTGAAGTTTGTACTGTTAGTATTGAAGGAGCTATAATTGCTGAAAAATATGGTGTGAAATAATAGAGTAATGCTCAGTATTATCTGTTGGCTATTTAACAAGTAATTTTAGATTAATTTAGTAATATACTAAAAATTCAATAATTCAACTTCTTGTGATGATACTACATAAATAAAAGTGGATTTTACTATTCAGAAATGGATTTAGAATTAATAATAATAATAATAATAATAATAATAATAATAATAGATATGAAGATAGGAAATAAGCAAGTGTAATAGTAGATCCCAATCAATTAAATGTTGTGATAAATTTAATGTGCTTGATGCTGTTTCTTCAGAACCAATAAACTCAACATACGGATTTGTGGCAACTTGCAAAATTGTCATTCTTACTGTTAAGACAGTGATAAATCCCAACATAAAAATTAAAGAAATTAAAAGGAAATGCCTTGTTATATTTTTTTGTGGTGTCTAATGAATTAAAACTAAAAAAAATAAGATTGAATGTGTTGAAAAATGACCTTATTTATAAAATTAAAATTGACTAATAATTAACAAAACTAAATACTATATTTGCACCGCAAAAAATTTTAATTATGAAGGCAGGAATTGTAGGATTACCAAATGTAGGAAAATCAACTTTATTTAATTGTTTATCAAATGCCAAAGCGCAAAGTGCAAACTTTCCTTTTTGTACAATTGAACCAAATATTGGTGTAGTAAACGTACCAGATAGCAGATTAACTAAATTAGAGGAATTGGTGAAACCTATGCGAGTGCAAACTGCAACAGTTGATATTGTTGATATTGCAGGATTGGTTCGTGGAGCAAGTAAAGGAGAAGGTTTAGGAAATCAGTTTTTAGCAAATATTAGAGAAACAGATGCTATTATTCATGTAATTCGTTGTTTTGATAATGATAATATTATACATGTTGATACCACTATTGATCCGGTTAGAGATAAAGAAACTATTGATTTTGAATTGCAGTTAAAAGATCTTGAAACGCTAGAAAAAAGAATAGATCGTGTTAAAAAAACGGCAAGAACAGGTAATAAAGAAGCTCAAAAGGAATTTGATGTTCTAGAAAAAGTTAGATTAGGAATAGAAGCTGCAATGTCTGTAAGAGCCATTGAATTAGGAGATAAAGAGCGTGAGGAATATATTACACCATTACAATTAATAACTGACAAACCAGTATTGTATGTTTGTAATGTAGATGAGAACTCGGCAGTTGATGGAAATGCGTATGTAAATGCAGTAAAAGAAGCTGTAAAAGATGAAAATGCTGAGGTTATTATTTTAGCAGTTGGTACTGAAGCAGATATTACAGAATTAGAATCATTTGAAGAACGTCAATTATTTTTAGAAGATTTGGGTTTACATGAACCAGGAGCTTCGGTTTTAATTAGAGCAGCCTATAAATTATTAAAGCAACAAACATATTTTACTGCTGGAGTGAAGGAAGTTAGAGCATGGACAATTAATATTGGAGATTCAGCACCACAAGCAGCAGGAGTTATTCATACAGATTTCGAAAAAGGATTTATTAGAGCTGAAGTTATTGCTTATGATGATTTTGTGAGTTATGGAAGCGAAGCTAAAGTAAAAGAAGCAGGAAAAATGAGAGTTGAAGGTAAAGAATATATTGTGAAAGATGGAGATGTGATGCATTTCCGTTTTAATGTGTAATTGCAATTTTTATAAAAAAATAATATTGAAAGTCTGTTAATAAATTTTTTAACAGACTTTTTTTTATATTATACCTCAAAATAGTACTTTAGCAACTCTTCAAGAATTTTATATAATTTAATGGCTGAACAAACAAATTACACTGAGGATAATATTCGATCACTAGACTGGAAAGAGCATATTAGAATGCGTCCGGGAATGTACATTGGTAAATTAGGAGATGGTTCATCATCTGATGATGGTATTTATATTCTTATAAAAGAAGTATTAGACAATTCAATTGACGAATATGTCATGGGTGCAGGAAAAACCATTGAAGTTTCTGTAAAAGATGAAACGGTAACAGTTCGTGATTATGGTAGAGGAATTCCATTAGGAAAAGTAGTAGATGTAGTTTCAAAAATGAATACTGGTGGAAAGTATGATTCTAAAGCATTTAAAAAATCGGTTGGACTAAATGGTGTTGGTACAAAAGCAGTTAATGCGTTGTCATCATATTTTAGAGTACAATCTATTCGTGACAATCAAACAGCTTTTGCTGAATTTTCTGCTGGGAATATTACATTAGAAGAAAATGCACAAGAATCAACGCAGCGTAAAGGAACAAAAGTAACCTTCGTTCCTGATAAAGAAATTTTCTCAAAATTTAAATATAGAAGTGAATACATTGTAAAAATGATGAAAAACTATGTGTATTTAAACACAGGTTTGACTATTGTTTTTAACGGTGAAAAGTATTTTTCAGAAAATGGTTTAAAGGATTTATTGGATGAAAATATTGATGAAGAATCAAAATTATTTCCTATAATTCACTTAAAAGGAGCTGATATTGAAGTTGCAATAACTTATAGTAAAGCCCAATATAGTGAAGAATATCATTCGTTTGTAAACGGACAACATACAACACAAGGAGGAACACATCAAAATGCTTTTAGAGAAGCCATAGTGAAAACCATTCGAGAGTATTTTGGTAAAAATTATGAAGCTTCAGATATACGTAAATCTATTGTTTCTGCAGTGAGTGTAAAAGTGATGGAACCTATTTTTGAAAGCCAAACCAAAACTAAATTGGGTTCAACAGAAATGGGTGATGGTTTACCAACAGTTCGTACTTATATTACTGATTTTGTAAAAACGAATTTGGATAATTACCTTCATAAAAATCCTAATGTTGCTGAAAAAATTCAAAAGAAAATTCTTCAAGCAGAAAAAGAACGAAACGATTTATCAGGAATTAGAAAATTAGCCCGTGAACGCGCTAAAAAAGCAAGTGTACACAATAAAAAATTAAGAGATTGTAGGGTTCATTTTAATGACTTAAAGAAAGATAATCGTTTAGAAAGTACGTTATTTATTACAGAAGGAGATTCTGCAAGTGGTTCAATTACCAAGTCTAGAAACGTAAACACACAAGCTGTATTTAGTTTACGTGGTAAACCATTGAATTCATACGGAATGAATAAAAAAATTGTGTATGAAAATGAAGAATTTAATCTTTTACAAGCAGCCTTAAATATTGAAGATGGTTTAGAAGAATTACGTTATAATAACATTGTAATTGCAACTGATGCCGATGTAGATGGAATGCATATTCGTTTGTTATTAATTACCTTTTTTCTGCAATTTTTCCCTGAATTAATTAAAGAAGGTCATTTATATATTTTAGACACACCATTATTTAGAGTGCGTGATAAAAAACAAACTTTTTATTGTTATTCTCAAGAAGAAAGACAGGATGCTATGAATAAATTAAAAGGTAAGCCCGAAATTACTCGATTTAAAGGTTTAGGTGAAATTTCGCCTGATGAATTTGTTCATTTTATTGGAGATGATATTCGTCTAGACCCTGTGATGCTTGATAAAGAAATGCCAATTGATAAAATGTTAGAATTTTATATGGGAAAAAACACACCAGATAGACAAAAATTTATCATACAAAATTTAAAAGTTGAATTAGATATAGTTGAAGAGTAAATTTTGATTTACGATTGAAGATTTAACATTATTACCACCTACACAGGAATGACAATTGAATTAAATGGAAGAAAATAACGAACATTTGAACGAAGAATTAAACGAAGAATTTGGAAACCAAGAAACCATTACCAAAGTAACGGGAATGTATAAAGAATGGTTTTTGGATTATGCGTCTTATGTAATTTTAGAGCGTGCAGTTCCAGGAATTAGAGATGGTTTTAAACCTGTGCAGCGTAGAATCTTACATTCTATGAAAGATTTAGACGATGGTCGTTACAATAAAGTAGCAAACATTGTTGGACATACTATGCAATACCATCCTCACGGTGATGCTTCTATTGCTGATGCCATGGTTCAAATTGGACAAAAGGAATTGTTAATTGATATGCAAGGAAACTGGGGGAATATTTTAACCGGTGACCGAGCAGCAGCTTCTCGTTATATTGAAGCGCGTTTATCAAAATTTGCGTTAGATGTAGTTTTTAATCCTAAAACTACAGCTTGGCAATCGTCTTATGATGGTAGAAGAAATGAACCTGTAGATTTACCTGTAAAGTTTCCTATGTTACTAGCACAAGGTGCTGAAGGTATTGCAGTTGGACTTTCAACAAAAATTTTACCTCATAATTTTAATGAATTAATTGATGCTTCAATAAAACATTTAAGAGGGAAAAGTTTTACATTAATTCCCGATTTTTTAACTGGCGGAATTGCTGATGTTTCTAATTATAATGATGGAAAACGTGGCGGTAAAATTAGAGTGAGAGCAAAAATTTCTCAACTCGATAAAAAGACATTAGTAATTAATGAAATTCCTTTTGGAACAACAACTTCCAGTTTAATAGATTCTATTTTAAAAGCTAATGAAAAAGGCACCATAAAAATTAAGCAAATAGAAGACAATACAGCAGCAAATGTTGAAATATTAGTGCATTTACCTACGGGGATTTCACCTGATAAAACAATTGACGCTTTGTTTGCTTTCACAAGTTGTGAAAACCCAATTTCACCTTTATGTTGTGTAATTGAAGATAATAAACCTGTATTTATTGGTGTTTCAGAAATTTTAAGATTGTCTACAGATCTTACTGTTGATTTGTTAAAGCAAGAACTTGAAATTCAGTTAAACGAGTTGGAAGAACAATGGCATTTTGCTTCATTGGAGAGAATCTTTATTGAAAATAGAATTTACCGTGATATTGAAGAAGAAGAAACTTGGCAAGGTGTAATTAAAGCAATTGACAAAGGGTTAAAGCCACATATTAAACATTTAAAACGTGCTATAACTGAAGAAGATATTGTTCGTTTAACAGAAATTCGCATAAAAAAAATATCAAAATTTGATAT
>SDWL01000079.1 GCA_004195315.1 Lutibacter sp. | reverse complement strand
AGATGTGTATAAGAGACAGGTTTATACTATTGTAACAATCAACTTTCAAAATACCCTACCCTAATTAAAAAAAATTATCTTTACAAATTCAATTACAAAATAACTGAATTAAAAGAATGAGCCTTAAAAGTGAAAAAGATTTATGTGATGAGAAAAATTTCAGCACTTTTTTTCGTGACAATTCTAAATTGCTAAATAACTATATTTTTTATAAATGTGGTAATCTTGAACTTGCAAATGATATTGTTCAAGATGCATTTATAAAATTTTGGAAGAATTGTCAAAAAATAATTCCAGGAAAAGCCAAGTCCTATTTATTTACTATTGGCAATAATTTGTTTTTAAATGAATATTCAAAAAGTACTGTAGTATTAAATTTTAAAAGTTCATTGGGTAAAAATCACACTAATGAATCTCCAGAATTTTTGATGGAAGAAAAAGAGTTTGGAGATAAATTACAAAATGCAATTTCGAAATTAACAGAAGCACAGAGAACTGCTTTTTTAATGAATAGAATTGATGGCAAAAAATATAAAGAAATTGCTGAAATATTAGGAATTTCTATAAAAGCGGTTGAAAAAAGAATACATAATGCTTTAATTAATTTGAGAAAAGAAATTAAAAATATTTAATAAAAGGTAGGGTAAACCTATTTTTAGTTGTTATAGAATTATATTATCAGTATGGAAAATGAATACTATTTAGCCAAATGGCTTAGCGGAGAAGTAGACGAAGAGGAGCTTATGAAACATATAAGTAAAGATGAATTGCGTTCATTCAAAAAAATAGTTTCCGTTACCCAAAATCTTAAATCACCTGATTTTAATATTGAAGAAGCTTTAGAAAATATTAAATTAAAGCGTAATACATCAAAAGTTAAAAAATTAAGTTTTTTAAAATACACGTATAGAGTTGCTGCAATGGTGGCTGTACTAATTTCATCCTATTATTTTATTTCAACCAAAAACACAAGTTACACAACTCAATTGGCGGAAAAAACAACTTTTGAATTACCTGATAATTCTAAAGTTAATTTAAATGCCGAATCTGAAATTACATACAAATCTAAAAATTGGGAAAATGCTAGAGCGTTAAAATTAAAAGGAGAAGCTTTTTTTAGCGTTACCAAAGGATCTAAATTCACAGTAAATACACCCTTAGGAACTGTACAGGTTTTAGGGACACAATTTAATGTTGTTGCTAGAGATACCTATTTTGAGGTTAATTGTTATGAAGGTTTGGTTAGTGCAACTTATAATAATAAAATTTTTAAAATACCGGCTGGAAGTACGTTTAAAGTTTTAAACTCTATAACAGAATTCAGTTCAGAAAATACAGGAATAAATCCTACATGGATTCATAATAGCAGTTCATTTAAAAGTATGCCATATAAGTTTGTTATCAATGAATTAGAGAGACAGTATAATATAAAAATTGAATATGATGTTAAACTTGCAAATACAATATTTACAGGTAATTTTACTCATACAAATTTAGAGTTGGCATTGCAAGCAATTAGCATTCCTCTTAATTTAAAATTCACTATATTTAATGAAAAATTAGTGAGTTTACAGTAATAATGGCTATCAAAAAACTACCCCTTTTTTTTATTTTAATAAGCTTTCTTTCTTCAACTTTAAATTACTCTCAAAATTTAAGTAAAGAAACAAAACCTCTTTCTGAAATTTTATCAACAGCTGAAAAGCAATATAAAATTAATTTTACATTTGCTAATAAAATAATTTCAACCATTAATATTATACCATACAATAAAAGTTTAACGCTAAACGAAACTATACACTATTTAAAAAGTAATACCCAGTTAATTTTTACCTTTTTAACATCAACTAACATATTAATAAGTAAAGAGAAAAACAACTATTCCATTTGTGGTTATTTAATTGATATCAATACAAAAACAAGTATTGAAGACGCTCATCTTAGAGTGTATAACACATCAGTTAATTCGGTTTCAACCACTTCAGGTTATTTTAGTATAGATGGGATTAACGAAAACCAAGTTATTGAAATAAGTCATATTTCTTACCCAACTTTATATTTAAATTCTACAGATTTTTTAATAAATGATTCTTGTTTAACAATCTCGCTTTCTCAAAAAGTTGAAACCCTAAATGAGGTTATATTAACCAATTACCTAACATCTGGAATTGCCATAAAAACAAATAACAACATTACAATAGACGTTCTAAATTCTGGAATTTTACCAGGTCTTATAGAGCCAGATATTTTACAAAAAATACAAGCAATTCCAGGTGTAAGTAGTGTAAACGAAACAATTTCAAATATTAATATTAGAGGTGGTTCTAACGATCAAAATTTATTACTTTGGGATGGTATTAGAATGTATCATTCTGGTCATTTTTTCGGGTTAATCTCAGCATTCAATCCTTATTTAACCGATAAAGTAGTTCTTACTAAAAATGGCACAAGTCCGCAATACAATGATGGTGTTTCTGGAACAATAAATATTGAAACCATTAACGATATTCCTGAAAAAACTAGTGGTGGAGGGGGATTCAATCTTCTAAGTACGGATGCTTATGCTCAAATACCCATTTCAAAAAAAATAGGAATTCAATTTTCCGGTAGGCGTGCAATTACTGATGTACTTAATACTCCTACTTTTGAGCAGTATTTTAAAAAAGCTTTTCAAGATTCTAAAGTTACAGCAACAACTATTACTGATAATGTACAAACCAATTCTAATTTTAACTTTTACGATTATAGTTTCAAATTTTTATATGATTTCAGCAAAGATAATAAATTAAGAATCAGCTTTTTAAATGTAAATAATAAATTTCGTTTTAATGAATCTTTACAGTCTGAAACCATTTCTGAATCTAAAACTAGCAAATTAGAACAAGGTAATATTGCAATTGGGCTACACCTTAATAATCAATGGAATGGTAAATTTAAAACCTTGCTCCACGCTTACTACACAAAGTATAAAGTTCAAGCGGAAAATTTTTCTTTGCTAAATGATCAACGGTTAATGCAAATAAATGAGGTGTTAGAAACGGGAGTTAAATTTAACAGCTACTATAAATTTAATAAAAACATTCAATTTTTAAACGGTTATCATTTTTATGAATTAGGAGTTACAAATACTGAAGATGTTAATTTACCTTTATTTATAAGAACTATTAAAAATGTGATTAGAAACCACTCCTTTTATAGCAAAATAAATTATGTTTCAAACAACTATAAAACATTTATAAATGGTGGTTTTAGATTAAATTACATTGAAAAATTCAAACTATTTATTGCAGAACCAAGATTACAAGCATTACACAAAATAAATTCTAATGTATCTGTAAAAATTGCTGGCGAATTTAAAAGTCAAAACGCTACTCAAATTATTGATTTACAAGAAGATTTTTTAGGAGTTGAAAATAGTAGATGGACATTGGCAGATAATAGCTCAATCCCAATCATAAAAAGCAAACAAGCCTCTTTAGGTATAAATTACAAAAAGAATAATCTTTTTATTGATTTGGAAGGCTTTTATAAATATGTAGATGGTATTACAACAGCAAACCAAGGGTTTCAAAATCAAAATCAGTTTATTAAAACTTCTGGTAGCTATACTGTAAAAGGAATAGAATTTTTAGTAAATAAAAAAACAGAAACTTTTAGTACATGGCTTGGTTATACTTACAATAAAAACGATTATGAATTCACTGAATTAATTCCGACTATTTTCCCTAATAATTTAGATATAAGGCATAGTATTTCATTTGGTAATACTTATACTTTTAAAAATATAGATGTTGCCTTAGGCTTAAATTGGAGAACTGGGAAACCACACACTACTCCTTTAAATTACAATTCAATTTCAACAAACGGAATTAGTAGTTTTATTAATTATAATGACCCAAATAAAGAACGATTATCAAGCTATTTTAGAGCTGACATATCATCAACATATAAATTTAAGATGAGTGATAAAATACATGGAATGGCCGGGATTTCAGTATTAAACCTATTGAACACAAAAAATATTTTAAACACCTATTATAACATAAACTCTGAAAATTCTATTGATGCTATAAATAACACTTCTATAGGAATAACGCCTAACTTTACCTTTAGAGTTTCATTTTAATTAATTACAAGTACTACAAAGCATATTTATTAAATATTTCTTTTCTTGTAGGGCAATTGCATATAGAAGAATTACCAAAAGTCATTTTATAATCACAAAAAACTTTTGATGTACAATCCACAAAATGGACTTTATCATTTACACAATTCAGTACTTTACAGATTGTAGCTCCTTGATTTTTTAAACAACTAAAATCTTTTTTACATTTAGTTGTTTTTTGTAGGATATCTTTTTCAATTTCCATAGTAAATATAATTTGATGATGGATAGCAATTTTCCAACTCAAATATAGTGAATAAAAATTAAGGTAATGAAAAGTTTAAAAATGAACAGAAGTGACTCCATCAGGATTCGAACCTGAATCTAAAGTTTAGGAAACTTTTATTCTATCCCTTGAACTATGGAGCCTTCATTAAAAAAGAGAGCTTTTGAGGGCTCCCTTTTTTACTACTAACTAAAAAAATCAAAAACTCATTACTTATAGATAAGCAATGAATAAGTGCTACAAATTTAGGTTGAATTTTGTTTAAAAATAATGATATTTATCATTAAAACGAAAAATATTTTTCCCTGATAACACATAACTCATACCCTATAAATAACATTAAACAGCGACAAAATGAATAGGTTTGAAATTATATTTTAATTAATATATTTCCTAGATTTAACATTAGATGTAATACATGAGTTTTTTAAAATTTTCAAATAGGTATAAAAAAACAATTCCCTCAAGATAAAAACCTCTTAAAAATTCTCTAATATGCAATTTATGGGGCTATACTTCGGTCATTGTTAATTCTTGTTTTATTAAGCTAGTATCTAAAAAAGTTTGTAGAAGAAGCAGTCTAATAATATTCACATTTAGTTCAAAAACTATATCTTCGTGCCTTAAAAAAGTAAAAATATGTCAATACTAAGTTTTGGAGAATATATTGAAGGTAGAAATTACAAAGTTTTAGATGAGAGACAATTAAGAGCTAGTGCAGGTATTATGTTATTACTTGGTATTATAGCTTCAATTAATGGATTCATTTTAAATAAATACACCATAATCCCATACATTTCGGGGTTTCTTTTATTAAATTTTATTATTGGAATATTTATCAATCCGAAATATGCACCTACAATGTTAGTGGCTAAATTAATTGTTTATAAACAATCTGCTTTACCAATTGGTGCAATTCAAAAGAAATTTGCTTGGAGTTTGGGCTTAGTTTTATCAACTGTTATTTTTTCACTATCCCTTTTCTTAATTAACGACAATACTTATTTCAATCCAGTATGTTTCTTATGTATAATTTGTTTGGCGCTACTGTATTTAGAATCTGCTTTTGGTATTTGTGTTGGTTGTAAATTATACAATTTAGCTATAAATGTAAATTTACTGAAGAAACCTACAGAAAAACCAAATTGTATGGGAGATTCCTGTGAAGTTTAAAATAGATGATTATTTATCTACTATTTAAAGTTTAATCATTTATTTTTTTAAAAAAAATGCATAAGTGGGCCATTTTTTACTTAACAAATTTGCATTAACTTTATTTTCATCCACATATATTAATTCAAACTTAGCAATACTATATTTTTTTTGTTAAAATTATGAATTTATGAGAGTTATAAGGGCTACCTAAACTACTGTTATAAAGGTTACAAAAGTTACAAAACATTGATTTAAAATAGATTAATAAGACAAGTTATTACAATTATTAGTAGTAAATTCGCACTTAATTTCAAATTAAAAACCTACTTCAAAAGTATCATATATTATTTTTATAAACTTTAACAATTTTATGTAAAGTATGTTCAAAATTATTACAAAAGAATTTCTTTCAGAAAATGTAGCAAGATTAGTTATTGAAGCTCCATATATTGCTAAAAGCCGTAAAGCAGGTAATTTCATCATCTTAAGAATTGATGAAAATGGAGAGAGAATACCACTAACAATCTCTGACGCTGATATTGAAAAAGGTACAATCACCTTAATTGCTCAACGAGTTGGTGTTTCATCTCATAAACTATGCGCAATGAATGCCGGTGAATTCATATTAGACGTTGTCGGGCCACTTGGTGAAGCAACGCATGTTTCTAATGTTGGGACTGTCCTTTGCGCTGGTGGTGGTGTAGGTGTAGCTCCTCTTTTTCCAATTGTTCAGGCAATGAAATTAGCGGGTAACAGAGTTATAACTGTTATTGCGGCAAGAAACAAAGACCTTATTATTCTTGAAGATAAAATGAGAGAATACTCAGACGAACTTATTATTATGACCGATGATGGTTCAAATGGCATAAAAGGTCTTGTAACTCAAGGAATGGAAGAAGTAATTCTTAGAGAAAAAGTTAATGAAGCAATTATTATTGGTCCAGCCATCATGATGAAATATGCTGCTTTAACTACAAAAAAATATGATATTCCAACACTTGCAAGTTTGAATACAATTATGGTTGATGGTACTGGAATGTGTGGCGCTTGCAGAGTTTCTGTAGGTGGTAAAACCGAGTTTGTGTGTGTAAACGGACCTGAGTTTGATGCACATAAAGTAGATTTTGACGAAATGCTAAATAGATTAAATTCTTATAAAAAGAAAGAATCTGAAGGCTACAGTGAATATCTTAAAGAATCAGAAGCAGTATTAAATCAATAAAAATCAAATTTTTTACCATATTTAACATATTCTCAAAATGGAATCAGAATTAGATAAAGAATATTATAAAAAAGAACGTAAGGCAGATTGGCGCGATAAATTACGTAAAGATATAAAAAGTAAGGATCGTACAGATATTGTTAGGGTGCATATGCCTGAAGCAGATCCAAATGAAAGAAATAAAAGCAATATTGAAGTAAACGGAGGTTTAACATTGGAAATGGCTATAAAAGAATCTAGCCGTTGCCTTGATTGTGTTTCTCCAACTTGTATTATTGGGTGCCCAGTTGGCACTAACATACCAAAATTTGTAAAGTATCTTGAATTAGGTGACGTACTGGGAGCTGCAAAAGTTCTTAAAGAAAATAACTCATTACCTGCTATTTGCGGTAGAGTTTGCCCACAAGAAATACAATGTGAAGCTCAATGTATATACGTAAAAAAATTAAGTAAAGAGGGCTCTGCAATTGGATACCTTGAAAGATTTGCAGCTGATTATGAGCGTGAACATGGGGAAGCAAGTATTCCAACTTTGGCTGAGCCAAATGGAATTAAAATGGCTATTATTGGTTCAGGACCTGCAGGATTAACGGTTGCTGGTGAACTAGCTAAATTTGGATATGATGTTACAGTTTTTGAAGCATTACACGATCTAGGTGGAGTTCTAAAATATGGAATTCCTGAATTTCGACTACCAAAAGCAATTGTTGACTTTGAGATAAACAACATCAAAAAAATGGGGGTGAAATTCGTTACCAACTTCATTGTAGGGAAAACAGCAACAATTGATGACCTTAAAAATGAAGGTTATGAAGCCTTTTTTATAGCTAGTGGTGCCGGATTACCTAATTTTATGAATATTCCTGGTGAAAATTTTAGTGGTGTTCAAAGCGCAAACGAATTTCTTACTCGTGTAAATTTAATGGGCGGTGCTGATAATAAATTTGATACACCTGTTCATACAGGGAAAAATGTAGTAATTGTAGGTGGTGGAAATACAGCTATGGATTCTGTAAGAACCGCAAAAAGAATGGGTGCTGAAAGAGCTATTATTGTATATAGACGTTCTGTGGAAGAAATGCCAGCCAGAGCTGAAGAAATAAAACATGCCATTGAAGAAGGAATTGAATTTATAAATCTTACCTCTCCAATTGAATATTTTGCTGATGAAAATGGAATGGTAAATAAAATGAGAGTCCAAAAGATGGAATTAGGTGAACCTGATGCATCTGGAAGAAGACGGCCTGTTGTAATTGAAGGTTCAGAATATGACATTGATGTAGATAGTGTAGTAATAGCAGTTGGTGTTTCTCCTAATCCAATTATTCAACGTAGTATGCCAGAACTTGAAGTAACTAAATGGAATACTATTAAGGTTGATGAAAATATGATGACTTCAATTTCAGGACTTTTTGCCGGCGGAGATATTGTAAGAGGCGGAGCTACTGTTATTTTAGCTATGGGAGATGGTAGAAAAGCTGGTCAAGGAATGCATGCCTATGTGCAATCAAAAGTTTTAGCTGAATCATAATTGAGAGATATAATATATTTATATAAGCCCTATTAATTTAATAAATTAATAGGGCTTATAT
>SDWL01000461.1 GCA_004195315.1 Lutibacter sp. | reverse complement strand
TGGCGATGGTGTAAAAGATAAGGACGAGTTGAATCCACCAGACGGTGAAGAACCAACCGATCCAACTGATGCTTGTGATTATGTTGTTTCAGATATAACGGTAGCAATTACATCAGACAATGATTGTGATGGCGATGGTGTAAAAGATAAGGAAGAGTTGAATCCACCAGACGATGAAGAACCAACAGATCCAACTAATGCTTGTGATTATGTTGTTTCAGATATAACAGTAGCAATCACATCAGATACTGATTGTGATGGCGATGGTGTAAAAGACAAGGACGAGTTGAATCCACCAGACGGTGAAGACCCAACCGATCCAACTAATGCTTGTGATTATGTTGTTTCAGATATTACAGTAGCAATCACATCAGACAATGATTGTGATGGCGATGGTGTAAAAGATAAGGACGAGTTGAATCCACCAGAAGGAGAAGACCCAACCGATCCAACTAATGCTTGTGATTATGTTGTTTCAGATATAACAGTTGCAATTACATCAGACAATGATTGTGATGGCGATGGTGTAAAAGATAAGGACGAGTTGAATCCACCAGACGGTGAAGAACCAACCGATTCAACTGATGCGTGTGATTATGTAGTTTCAGATATTACAGTTGCAATTACATCAGATACTGATTGTGATGGCGATGGTGTAAAAGATAAGGAAGAGTTGAATCCACCAGACGGTGAAGAACCAACCGATCCAACTAATGCTTGTGATTATCTTGTTTCAGATATAACGGTAGCAATTACATCAGATAATGATTGTGATGGCGATGGTGTAAAAGACAAGGACGAGTTGAATCCACCAGACGGTGAAGAACCAACCGATCCAAATGATGCGTGTGATTATGTTGTTTCAGATATAACGGTTGCAATTACATCAGACAGTAATTGTTATCCACCATTAGCGGATGATGATTCAGCAACAACAAATGAAGATACACCTGTAGTTATTGATGTATTGGATGGTGATACTGATATCGATGGAATAATTGATCCAACGAGTGTCACAGAGGTAACTCCACCAACAAACGGTACATTGTCAATAGACTCTGTAACGGGTGAAATTACTTATATACCAAACCTTGATTTTTACGGTATAGATACTTTTGAGTATTCGGTTTGTGATAATGGAGGTCTTTGTGATACAGGATTAGTTACAGTTACGGTAATTGCTGATTCAGCAGATCTATCTATGACTAAAACTGTAGATAACACTGCGCCAAATGTTGGTGAGAATGTTGAATTTACTATTGAATTAACAAACAATGGCCCGAGTGATGCAACAGGAGTAAGTGTAATGGATCAATTAACATCTGGCTATACTTATATAAGTTATGATGCTTCTGTAGGAACTTATGACAGTACTACAGGAATATGGACAATTGAAAATGTAGGAAATGGTTTAAATGAACTACTAACAATTACAGCTAAAGTGAATGCATCGGGTGATTATACAAATATTGCTGAAGTTTATACTGCAGATCAAAAAGACCCAAATTCTATACCTGTCTCTTATACACATCT
>SDWL01000078.1 GCA_004195315.1 Lutibacter sp. | reverse complement strand
AGATGTGTATAAGAGACAGATTTTTGCATTTGCAGCAATCTTCTCATTTGTTGTATTATTTACGGCGTGTAAAGAAACTAAAAAGGAAGAAGTTAAAGAAGACGTTAAAATTGAAAGTCATGAAAGTCATGAAGGTCATGACCATGAAACAGAAGCTACAGCAGGTGTATACCAATGTCCAATGGATTGTGAACATGGAAAAACATATGACGAAGCAGGCGCTTGCCCTGTTTGTAAAATGGATTTAAAAGCAAATACTGTTGACAAAGAAGAAAACAAACATGCAGATAATTGTAAATGCAAAGAAGCAGGTGAATGTACTTGTGAAGGTGGTGTATGTGAATGCCAATCAGAAATGGCTTCATTGAAGAAAGAATGTAAGATGTGCGGGCCTGGAAAAAAAGAGTGTAAAGCTTAAAAATAGTTATTCAATAAAAATTCAAAATTTATTAACCAAAAAAATCCGATGCTAAAAACATCGGATTTTTTTATAATATATATTTGTTAAATTTTTACATCATCCCTGGCATTCCACCACCCATTGGAGGCATTCCACCAGATGGCCCATCTTCTTTAATGTCAACTAATGAACAAGCAGTTGTTAAAATCATACCGGCAACAGAAGCTGCATTTTCTAACGCAATTCTTGTTACTTTAGTAGGATCTATAATACCAGCCTTTAACATTTTAGTATATTCTCCAGTTTTAGCATTATAACCAAAGTCTCCTTTTCCTTCCATAACTTTAGCAACTACAACAGAACCTTCGCCACCTGCATTTTCAACTATTTGACGTAATGGTTCTTCAATTGCTCTTGCTAAAATTTTAACTCCAGTTAATTCGTCTAAATTATCAGTAGTAAGAGTTTTTAAAATTTCAATAGTTCTTACTAAAGCAACTCCTCCTCCAGCAACAATCCCTTCTTCAACAGCTGCACGTGTAGCATGTAACGCATCATCAACTCTATCTTTTTTCTCTTTCATTTCAACTTCACTAGCTGCACCAACATATAAAACAGCAACTCCACCAGCTAATTTAGCTAAACGCTCCTGTAATTTTTCTTTGTCGTAATCTGAAGTTGTAGTTTCAATTTGAGCTTTAATTTGAGCAACTCTTGCTTTAATAGTATCTGCACTTCCTGACCCATTTACAATTGTAGTATTGTCTTTATCAATAGTAACTCTTTCAGCAGTACCTAACATTTCAATAGTTGCTTTCTCTAGAGTTAAACCTCTTTCTTCAGCAATTACCGTTCCTCCTGTTAAAATTGCAATATCCTCTAACATTGCTTTTCTTCTATCACCAAAACCTGGAGCTTTTACTGCAGCAATTTTTAATGCACCTCGTAATTTGTTCATTACTAAGGTAGCTAAAGCCTCACCTTCAACATCTTCTGCAATAATTAATAATGGTTTTCCGCTTTGTGCAACTGGTTCTAGAATTGGTAATAAATCTTTTAAATTTGCTATTTTCTTTTCAAATAACAAAATATAAGGATTTTCTAAGTCTGTTAGCATTTTATCTGCATTGGTAACAAAATATGGAGATAAATAACCTCTGTCAAATTGCATTCCTTCAACAATATCTACATAAGTAGAAGTTCCTTTTGCTTCTTCAACAGTAATAACGCCTTCTTTTCCAACTTTTTCAAAAGATTGTGCAATTAAATCTCCAATTTCTTCATCATTATTTGATGAAATTGAAGCTACTTGTTTGATTTTATCTAACTTGTTCCCAACTTCTTGAGACTGTTCTTGTAAATTTTTAACAATTGCTACAACAGCTTTGTCTATACCGCGTTTTAAATCTAACGGATTTGCACCTGCAGCAACATTTTTTAAACCTTCTTTTACAACTGCTTGTGCTAAAACAGTTGCAGTTGTTGTACCATCACCAGCTAAATCATTGGTTCTTGAAGCTACTTCTTTTACCATTTGAGCTCCCATATTTTCTAAAGGATCTTCTAATTCAATTTCTTTAGCTACAGTTACACCATCTTTAGTAATTACAGGCCCGCCAAAAGCTTTTCCTATAACAACATTTCTTCCTTTTGGACCTAATGTTACTTTAACTGCATTTGCTAAAGCATCAACACCGCGTTTTAAACCGTCACGCGCTTCAATATCAAAAATTATATTTTTTGCCATTTTTTTTATTTTTAAACTATTAAATAATTGCTAAAATATCAGACTCTCTCATGATTAAATATTCAGTACCATCTAAAACCAGTTCAGAACCTGCATATTTACCAAATAAAACAGTATCACCAACTTTTACAGTCATTGGCTCATCTTTTGTTCCATTACCAACTGCTATTACAGTTCCTTCTTGTTGTTTTTCTTTTGCTGAATCAGGAATTATAAGCCCTGAAGCAGTTGTAGTTTCTGCTTCAAGAGGTTTTACTAAAACTCTGTCGGCTAATGGTTTAATAGTATTTTTACTCATTTTTAATTGGTTTAAAATTTATGAATTATGAGAATTAAACTCCCCAAAAGTGTGCCAGTTCTATAAAACTGACAAATGTACTTTTAAATGAAATTAATGAAAACAAAAATGCCAACGTGTCATCCACATTGGCATTATAATATCTTATATTTTTTAATATTATTGAGCTGAATCTTTTAAAGTTGTAGTTGCTTCAGGTAAAACTGGAGCATCTTGAACTACACGATTTTCAAGTGTGTTTTCAATTTCTGAACTTGTATCGATTGCATTTACTTTTGGCGCTACAAAATTTGATAATAAAATCAGCGCAAGTAATACTATTGATAGCGTCCAAGTACTTTTGTCTAAAAAGTTAGTAGTATTTTGAACTCCACCTAATGCTTGTGTTCCACCTCCACCAAAAGAAGAAGATAACCCTCCACCTTTAGGATTTTGCACCATAATAATTAGAATTAGCAAAAATGCTACGATCATAATTAGAATTAAAAATAATGTATACGTCATGACTTGTTTCTTTGTAAAATTTTTATTGCTTTAATTCGGTCTGCAAAGAAACTACTTTTTTCTGGATATTTCAAACATAAAATGTGATATGCTTTAATTGCATTATCATACTTCTTTTGTTCTAAGTAAACTTTAGCTAAAGTTTCAGTCATTAAACTCTCATTTTCTTCAGAGCTTTCAATAGATACATCGAAATTCACAGCATTTTTATCCACAGCTTTTATTTTCGGATTTGAATCAATAAATTTGTCTATAACGCTAAATTTATCATTCTTTTTTTCTTCTCTAACAATTGGTTTATGACTAATTAATTGCATCCATTCATTAAATGAATGTGGTTCAGCACTGTTAAATGGAATTGGTTTTCCAATTTGTAATACTTCAGTTGCTTTTTGTGTTACTTCTTCAATTTCTTCTTCTTGATTTTTAATTTCTTTAACTTCAGAAGCAAGAGTATCTGATATTTTTTTATGCAGTACTTTAATAGTTTCATTGTCAATAATTTCAAGATTTTCAAACACTTCAGTTTTCGATGTTGTTTTATTAATGAAAAGTGGAGATGTAATAAAGTTAAAAAGTACTCTTCTATCAATGGTGTAAGCAGCAGTTTTCTTTAATGTTGGGTTGTATTTATAACTATTTGTTTTGTTAAGTCCTTTTAATAATAATGCTCTTGCAGATTGAAAATAAGGAAACTCACTAACAATTTCTTCTAATTGTTGAGCTTTTAAGGTATCTATATCCTCAGAATTTTGTAATGTATTTATGTATTGAGAACGATTCATTAAATTACCACTTTGCTACTGAAGCATTAAAAATATCTTGTGTTATGCGTTCCAAAATTTCATCAAAAGCATCATCTAATATTCCACCTGTTAACTGCCCGTTCGCATCATAATCATAATAGTGAGAAAACGTTTTTTCAAAATTATCTTCTTCTAGTTTATTGTTAAAAAAGCGAACATTTACAGTAATTGTTAATCTGTTTTGAGCAGCAGTTTGCTGTGCTGTAGCAGTCATAGGGTTTATTTTATACCCTGTAATTTCTCCTTCAAATTGTAAGTCTCCACCCGATTTTACCAAAGTTAAATTGGTTTGTGTTGTAAATAAATCTTGAAAATCTAAAGTAAATTTCTGACTTAAAGAAGGTTCAACCAAAATAGCATTGTTTGGAAAATAATCTATTTGTACTGTTTTTACATCTGGATGTAAATTTGTTCCAGTGAATGAGTAAATACCACAACTTTGTGTAACAATTAGGAATAGAAATAAAATGGTGTAACTAAATTTTTTCATTAAAATGTTTTAAACTTGTTTTTATGAATTCAATTCAAAGTTAATTATTTAAACTATAAATCGTATTGTTTTATTTTGCGATATAATGTTCGTTCAGAAATACCTAATTCTTTTGCAGCCAGTTTTCGTTTACCTTGGTTTTTTTCTAACGATTTTTTAATTAATTCAATTTCTTTACTTTGAATTGATAAACTTTCATCATCATCAATAGTTTCAGCGAATTCATAATCGTCATCAAAATTAAATTTTTCATTAATACGAACTAGTTCAACTTGATTCTCATTTTCTAATTCTGAAGAATCTTCTTTGTATATTTTTTTAATAAGGCTTTTGTTTTCTTCTTGAACTTTATCAGTATCACCACTTTTCAATATATCAAGCGTTAATTTTTTTAAATCATTAATATCATTTCGCATATCAAACAAAACTTTGTACATGATATCTCGTTCGTTGGCAAAATTGCTATTTGAACTTTTTTGATCTATAACTGAAGGTAGATTTGTTCCTTTATTAGGTAAATATTGTAGCAGATTTTCTGAAGAAATTTCTCTATTTTCTTCAACTACTGAAATTTGCTCAGCGATGTTGCGCAACTGACGAATATTTCCAGGAAAACCATAATTTTCTAACATTTTTATAGCACTATTAGAAAGTCTAACAGTTGGCATTTTATATTTTTGAGCAAAATCTGCTGCAAATTTTCTGAATAACAAATGAATATCAGCTAAACGATCACGTAATGGAGGTAAGTGTATTTCAATAGTACTTAAACGATAGTATAAATCTTCTCTAAATTTTCCTTTTCCAATAGCTCCGTGCATATTTAAGTTAGTTGCAGCAACAATACGAACATTTGTTTTTTCTACTTGTGAAGAGCCAACTTTAATAAACTCTCCATTTTCTAATACACGCAACAATCTAACTTGTGTAGTTAAAGGTAATTCTCCAACTTCATCTAAAAAAATTGTACCACCATCAGCTACTTCAAAATAACCTTTACGTGCAACATTTGCTCCCGTAAATGATCCTTTTTCATGACCAAAAAGTTCGCTGTCAATAGTTCCTTCAGGAATTGCACCACAGTTTACAGCAATATACTTTGCGTGCTTACGATGTGATAAATTATGAATTATTTTTGGAATACTTTCTTTACCAACACCGCTTTCGCCAGTAACTAATACAGAAATATCAGTTGGAGAAACTCTTATTGCTTTTTCAATCGCTCGGTTTAAATGAATATCGTTTCCAATAATTTCAAAGCGTTGTTTTATTGCTTGTAATGATTCCATAGTTTTAAATTCTTTTTCCAAGAAGCGTTGCTGAAGTACATTCTTCAATATAAACGTTTACAAAATCACCAATTTTTTCATCTCCTTTTGGGAAAACAGCAACAGCATTTTGTGAGTTTCTACCTTTCCAGTGTGCATCAGATTTTTTTGATGACCCTTCTATTAAAATTTCAACAGTTTTTCCAACAAATTGTTCTAAATGGTATAAACTGTGTTTTTGTTGCACTACAATTATTTCAGCTAAACGTCTTTTTTTAATTGCAAGCGGAATATCATCTTCCATTTTTTTAGCTGCTGGAGTTCCAGGTCGTTCAGAATACGCAAACATAAAACCGAAGTCGTATTTTACATGTTCTAACAAACTTAATGTTTCTTGATGTTCTTCTTCAGTTTCACCACAAAAGCCAGTCATCATATCTTGTGATAAAGCGCAATCAGGAATTATTTTTTTAATGTTATCAATTAATTCAATGTACTCGTCACGCGTATGCTGTCTATTCATTCTTTTTAATACTGAAGTACTTCCAGATTGAACAGGTAAGTGTATGTAATTACAAATATTCTCGTGTTTTGCCATGGTATAAATTACATCTAAATTCATATCCTGAGGATTGGATGTAGAAAATCGAATTCTTATTTTTGGATATGTAACAGCAACCATATCTAGTAATTCAGCAAAACTAATTGCTGTAGTTTGCGCAATTTCAGAAGCATTTTTGAAGTCTTTTTTTAATCCACCACCATACCAAAGGTAACTATCCACATTTTGACCTAATAGTGTAATTTCCTTGTAATTTTGCTCACTAAGTTTCTTGATTTCTTCTAAAATACTTTTTGGTTCTCTACTGCGTTCTCGCCCGCGAGTAAACGGAACTACACAAAAAGTACACATATTATCACAACCTCTAGTAATAGATACAAATGCAGAAACTCCATTTGAATTTAAACGAATTGGAGAAACATCTCCATACGTTTCTTCTTTTGATAATAGTACGTTTACAGCATCTCTACCAGTTTTTACTTCTTCTAATAAGTTTGGTAAATCTCTGTAAGCATCTGGTCCAACAACTAAATCAACTATTTTTTCTTCTTCTAAAAACTTTTCTTTTAAACGTTCTGCCATACAGCCTAAAACCCCAACTTTCATTCTGGGATTTATCTTTTTTACAGCATTGTATTTTTCTAAACGTTTACGAACAGTTTGTTCGGCTTTTTCTCTAATTGAACATGTATTTACCAAAACCAAATCAGCTTCTTCAATTAAATGGGTGGTGTTATATCCTTGTTCAGATAATATTGCAGCTACAATTTCACTATCGTTTAAATTCATAGCGCAGCCATAACTTTCTATATATAGTTTTTTGCTGTTACCTTTTATTTGTTCGGTCAATAGCGCCTGACCTTGATTTTTTTCTACGATTACTTTATCTTGACTCATAAATCTTTTATTCAGCTGCAAAGATAATTGATTTTTTCAGAAATGTGACATATTGGCAGAATGTTTTTAGTTAATTAATTGTGTTTTTAGGTTAAATTTATAATTTGAAAAAAGGCTCTAAATTTTTTTATTATGAAAACTAAACAGTTTTTTTTGTCAACATTATTAATTCTAATATTTTTCACATCGTGCACAAAAGACGACAAATATGAATATTATAATTTAGCATCACCAGTGTTACTTAGTTTTGATGAATTAAGAGAATCGGTAGATATTTTACCTCCAAAAATAATTGAAGAATCAGGAAAAATTTACAATTACAACAAGTATATTTTTGTAAATGATAAAAACAAAGGAATACATATAATTAATAATAAAAATCTTGAAAAATCCAGTTAAAATTTCATTTTTAAAAATACATGGTAATGTAGATATTTCAGTTAAAAATAATTTTTTATATGCTGATAGTTTTATTGATTTGTTAGTTTTTGATATTTCAGATATCAATAATATAAAATTAGTGAATAGATTAAAAGATGTTTTTCCGTATTATTACAACATGCCTCAAAATGCAGAGGCTATAAATTGGCAAGAGTTAAATACACAAAATAGTGTTGTTATAGATTGGGTAATTACACGTGAAAAAAGAGAAATTAATGATGAGCATATGTACTTTGATAATGTGATGGATTTAGCTTCATCTGAAATTGGAAACACAACAGGTCAGGGTGGTTCATTAGCGCGTTTTAAAATTGTTAACTCGTATTTATATGCTGTTGACAGCCATTCTATACATATTTTTGACATCCATGATTTAAATACACCAAGTAAGTTAGAATCTGTTTATGCTGGTTTTGATATTGAAACCATTTTTAGTCTAAATCAATATTTGTTTTTGGGAAGTATGTCTGGAATGTATATTTATGATATTTCTGAGCCAAATACTCCACAATTTGTTTCAGAATTTCAGCACGGTACAGCATGTGACCCTGTAGTTGTAGATGATAATTATGCATACATAACTTTACGTGCGGGTAATTCTTGTGGTGCTTTTGAAAGCAGTTTACAAATTGTAGATATTTCAGATATTAAAAATCCTGTTTTAGAAAAATCATATTCAATGGAAGGTCCATATGGATTGGGCGTAAAAGAGGATAAATTATTTATTTGCGATGGAGATGCGGGTTTGAAAGTATATGATAAAACCGATGTAAATAATATTGTACTATTAAACCACTTTCAAAATATCAATACTTTTGATGTAATTCCATTAGAGAGTCATTTATTAATGATTGGGAAAGGTATTTTGTATCAATATTCTTATGAAAATAATGACATTAAATCTGTCTCTTATACACATCT
>SDWL01000077.1 GCA_004195315.1 Lutibacter sp. | reverse complement strand
AGATGTGTATAAGAGACAGGTATTATATTTGCAGTCAAGTTCATAAACACATTGATATCAGTTATTAAGAAAGGCAGAGGGATTAGACCTAATGAAGCCTTAGCAACCCTTTATTTATAAAGAAGGTGCTACGTTCTACCGCAATTTTGTGGGAAGATAACATAAGAAAAACTTCACAAAGTATATTCTTTCTTTTTAATACTAATCTTGGCGTTACCGTGAGCGGGCGGGTTTTTTGCTATGCTTTTAAAAAAAAGGATATCACTACAAATGCGAAGTATTCACTAATACAAAAAAATAAATAAAAGTGAAATGAGAAATCCCTAACACAAAAGTTGAGTTTATAAAATAATATAGAATGAGTACAATACAAGAAGAAATAAAAAAACGAATTTTAGTGTTAGATGGCGCAATGGGTACCATGATTCAACAGTATAAATTTACAGAAGAAGATTATAGAGGTGAAAAATTCAAAGATTTTCATATTTCTGTAAAAGGAAATAATGATATGCTTTCAATAACTCAACCTAAAGCTATAAAAGAAATTCATGCAAAATATTTAGAGGCAGGAGCTGATATTATTGAAACTAATACTTTTTCAGGAACTACCATTGCTATGGCAGATTATGAAATGGAAGAATTTGTATATGAATTGAATTATGAATCGGCTAAAATAGCCAAAGAAATCGCAAATGAATTTACGATTAAAAACCCTTTAAAACCACGTTTTGTTGCTGGTTCAATAGGACCAACAAATAGAACAGCAAGTATGTCACCTGATGTGAATGATCCAGGATTTAGAGCGGTTACTTTTGATAATTTAAGAGTTGCATACAAGCAACAAGCAGAAGCTTTGATTGATGGTGGAGTTGATGTTTTATTGGTTGAGACTGTTTTTGATACGTTAAATGCCAAAGCAGCATTATTTGCCATTGAAGAAATAAAAGTTGAACAAGGAATTGATATTCCTATTATGTTAAGCGGTACAATTACAGATGCAAGTGGGAGAACTTTATCAGGACAAACTGCAGAAGCATTTTTAATTTCGGTTTCTCATATTCCATTGTTAACAGTTGGTTTTAACTGTGCTTTAGGTGCAAGTCAGTTAACGCCACATATTGAAGTTTTGGCGCAGAAATCTGATTTAAGAATATCAGCGCATCCAAATGCAGGTTTACCTAATGCTTTTGGTGAATATGATGAAACTCCTCAGCAAATGGCAAGCCAAATAAAAGAATATTTAGATAAAAATATTATCAATATTATTGGAGGATGTTGTGGTACAACACCAGCACATATTAAAGCAATTACTGATTTGGTAGCTAATTATCAACCTAGACAAGTGAGAAAAAATAGTTAGTAGATAATATATTCGTCATTCTTAACTTGTTTCAGAATCACATCAAAAAACAATGAACAAAAATAAAAAATATTTAAAATTATCAGGATTAGAACCACTAATAATTACTCCAGAAAGTAATTTTATTAATGTTGGTGAGCGCACAAATGTTGCCGGTTCACGTAAATTTTTAAGATTAATTAAAGAAGAAAAATTTGATGATGCATTAGCTATTGCACGTCAGCAGGTTGAAGGCGGTGCGCAAATTATCGACATAAATATGGACGATGGTTTAATTGACGGAAAAGAGTCTATGGTTCGTTTTATGAACTTGATTGCTGCAGAACCTGATATAGCACGTGTGCCTATTATGATTGATAGCTCGAAATGGGAAATTATTGAAGCTGGTTTGCAAGTTGCACAAGGTAAATGTGTAGTAAATTCTATTTCTTTAAAAGAAGGCGAAGCACAGTTTATTGAGCAGGCAAGAAAAATAAAAATGTATGGTGCCGCTGTTATTGTTATGGCTTTTGATGAAGTTGGTCAAGCAGATAACTATGAACGTAGATTAGAAATTGCAAAACGATCTTATGATGTTTTAGTAAGCAAAGTAAAATTTTCTTCCGAAGATATTATTTTCGATTTAAATATTTTTCCTGTAGCAACAGGAATGGAAGAACATAGAAGAAATGCTATCGATTTTATTGAAGCAACACGTTGGGTTCGTACAAATTTACCAAATGTAAGTGTAAGCGGAGGTGTTAGTAATGTGTCGTTTTCTTTCCGAGGAAATGATTCAGTTCGTGAAGCTATGCATTCTGTATTTTTATACCATGCTATTAAAGCAGGGATGAATATTGGAATTGTAAATCCATCAATGTTAGAGGTTTATGATGAGATTCCAAAAGATTTATTAGCACATGTTGAAGATGTAATTTTAGATAGAAGAGAAGATGCTACCGAGCGTTTATTAACCTTTGCTGAAACAGTAATAAGTTCAGTAAAAGAACATAAAGTAGATTTGTCTTGGCGAGAAAAATCATTACAAGATAGAATAACACATTCATTGGTAAAAGGATTGGATGAATTTATAATTGAAGACGTTGAACAAGCTAGAATTGAAGCAATACAACCAATTGAAGTTATTGAAATAAATTTAATGACTGGGATGAATGTAGTTGGAGATTTGTTTGGTTCAGGTAAAATGTTTTTGCCACAAGTAGTAAAATCTGCTCGAGTTATGAAAAAAGCAGTAGCTTATTTGTTACCGTTTATTGATGCCGAAAAAGGTGGAGTGAGTAAGTTTAATGGTAAAATTTTATTAGCAACTGTAAAAGGTGATGTACACGATATTGGCAAAAATATTGTGGGTGTAGTTTTAGCCTGTAATAATTATGATATTTTAGATTTAGGTGTTATGGTTGCACCACAAAAAATTATAGAAACGGCAAAAGCTGAAAATGTTGATGTGATTGGATTAAGTGGTTTAATTACACCGTCTTTAGACGAAATGGTGTATTTAGCAAAGGAAATGGAGCGATTAAATTTTAAAGTTCCTTTAATTATTGGAGGAGCCACTACTTCAAAAGCACATACTGCTGTAAAAATTGATCCGCAATATAAAAATGCAGTGATTCATGTACTTGATGCTTCAAGAGCTGTTACTGTAGTTGGATATTTATTAAATAAAAGAACTAATCAGCAATACATTGATGCCGTAAAAGAAGATTATGTAAAAGTTCGTGAAGGATTTTTTAATCGTTCTAAAAGAAAAGAGTATTTATCGCTGTCTGAAGCAAGAAACAACAAATTTAAAATTAATTGGGATTCAACAAAAATTTCAAAACCAAATTATATTGGCACACAAGTTTTTGAAGATTTTGATTTAACTAAGTTAGTAGATTATATTGATTGGAGTCCGTTTTTTAGAACTTGGGAACTGCACGGAAAATATCCAGCAATTTTAAGTGATGAAGCTGTTGGTACAGCAGCAACAAATTTATTTAATGACGCTAAATTATTATTAGCAAAAATTCTTGATGAGAAATTATTAACTGCCAAAGCTGTTTTGGGAATATTCGCTGCAAATACTGTAGATGATGATATTGAAGTGTATGCAGATTCAACAAGAAGCGAAGTAAATGCAAGGTTTGTAACGTTACGTCAACAATTAAAAAAGAAAGCAGGAATTTCATCAATTGCATTAGCTGATTTTATTGCGCCAAAAGAAACTGGAATTGAAGATTATATAGGCGCATTTTGTGTTTCTACAGGTTTTGGAACAGCTGAATTAGCTGCAGAATTTGAAAAAGACCATGATGATTATAATTCCATAATGATAAAAGCATTAGCGGATAGATTAGCGGAAGCTTTTGCTGAATATTTACATGAAAAAGTAAGAAAAGATTATTGGGGATATGCTTCTGAAGAAGGTTTTTCAAATCAGGAATTAATAAAAGAAGATTACAAAGGAATTCGTCCAGCTCCAGGATATCCAGCTTGTCCGGATCATACAGAAAAATGGACAATTTGGGAATTGTTAAGTGTGAAAGAAACAATTGGCGTTGAATTAACAGATAGTTTGGCAATGTGGCCAGCTGCTTCAGTTTCAGGGTGTTATTTTGGAAATGAGAATGCTAAATATTTCGGATTAGGAAAAATTACAGAAGAGCAAGTAAAAGATTTTGCAACTAGAAAGAACATGAGTTTAAATGAAGCTAAAAAATGGTTAATGCCTAATTTGGCGGAATAAGCTGAATAGTCAAAAGTTAAAAAGATAAAAGAGAGATGAATGAGCGACGAAGTGATCTCATAAAATGGACAGATTGCTTTACTACGTTAGCAGTGAAGGTTGAAATTTAAGAATAAATATTGCGTTAGCGATTGAAGTGGTATCCTTTTTTGAAGTGCAACGGAGAAAAAGATTTAGCGTAAAGCGCGACCTGAAAGGAAACGCCCAAATGTTAAAATTAGAAAGTTTAAAAAATCAAAAGTTGAGAAGTTTACATAATTCAACTTTTAAACAGTAATATATAATGAAAGTAACGGAACATATAAAACAAGCGAACGGAAAAACATTATTTTCATTTGAAATAATACCACCACAAAAGGGTCAGAATATACAGGAGTTGTATAGTAATATTGATCCGTTAATGGAGTTTAAACCTCCTTTTATTGATGTAACTACATCTAGAGAAGAATATGTTTATATTGAAAAAAAAGGGCTTTTAGATAGGAAAATTACACGTATGCGACCAGGAACTGTTGGTATTTGTGCATCTTTGAAATACAAATATGATGTTGATGCAATTCCACACGTATTATGTGGTGGTTTCACTAAAGAAGAAACAGAATATTTATTAGTTGATTGTCATTATTTAGGGTTGGATAATGTAATGGCTTTGCGTGGTGATGCAATGAAGCATGAAAAATATTTTTCCGCTACAACTGAAGGAAATAAATACGCCTCGGAACTAGTTACTCAAATTAAGAATTTAAATAAAGGTAAATATTTAAACGAAATAATTGAAACACCACATTATTCAGATTTTTGTATTGGAGTTGCTGGTTATCCTGAAAAACATTTAGAGGCTCCAAGTATGGATGCTGATTTGCGAAGGTTAAAAGAAAAAGTTGATGCTGGTGCTGATTATGTGGTAACTCAAATGTTTTTTGATAATAAAAAATATTTTGATTTTGTAGAAAAGGCGCGAAGTATTGGAATTACTGTTCCAATAATTCCTGGAATAAAACCTATTTCCATTAAACGCCACTTACATATATTACCACAAATATTTAGATTAGATGTTCCAGAGGCATTGATTAGTGAAGTTGAAAAATGTAGTGATAATAAAGATGTTCGTCAAGTAGGAGTTGAATGGGCAATTGAACAGTCTAAAGAGTTAATAGCTAGTGGAGTGCCTGTAGTTCATTTTTATTCTATGGGGAAATCAGAAAATATTAAATCTATAGCTTCTGCAGTTTTTTAAAATTACTTTTCTATTTGCTTAAAAATTTAATTAATATATTTGAGTAGGGTCAATTAATGGTTAGTTAGATTCCTATTACTTACAAGTATTAATAATTAAAAAGCAAATTTAACATGAACTCAAGAAGAAACTTCATTAAGAAAACTGCGATAGTTGGAGCGGGTATTGCAGCAGCGCCAAATATTACTTTTGCCATGGAAAACAGTTCTAACAAATTAAGAGTTGGAATGATTGGTGTTGGTTTAAGAGGTATAAATCATTTAAACAATGTATTGAATAGAAATGATGTTTTAGTAACAGCAATATGTGATATTGATCCGAAAAGAATTTCAATTGCTTTGGATATATTAGAAAAGGCAGGGCAAAAAAAACCCGCAGTTTTTGGAGATAATGATTATGATTATAGGAATCTATTAGAACGTAAAAATGTTGATGCAGTACTAATTTCAACACCTTGGCTTTGGCATACGCGAATGGCAAAAGATGCCATGTTAGCTGGTAAATATACTGGCTTAGAAGTTTCTGCAGCTAACACTATGGAAGAATGTTGGGATTTAGTAAATACGCACGAGCAAACAGGAACACATTTAATGATTTTAGAAAATGTAAATTTCCGAAGAGATATTTTGGCAGTTCTAAATATGGTGAAACAAGATGTATTTGGAGAGCTAGTTCATTTTAGATGTGGTTACCAACATGATCTTCGTTTTGTAAAATTAAATGATGGGAAAACGGCTTACGGAAAAGGAGTAGAATTTGGTGAAAAAGGAATTTCAGAATCGGCATGGAGAACTCAGCATTCATTGTTAAGAAATGCTGATGTATACCCAACTCATGGTGTTGGTC
This sequence comes from Lutibacter sp., assembly GCA_004195315.1. Lineage (GTDB taxonomy): Bacteria > Bacteroidota > Bacteroidia > Flavobacteriales > Flavobacteriaceae > Lutibacter. The sequence goes on along the minus strand of SDWL01000077.1, from coordinate 2,278 downwards.
CAATTGCCACTATGTGTGATATAAATAGAGGAAATCGTTTTTTGTCAATTACTTCTAATGCAAGTAAGGGAATTGGATTGCATGATTATATAGTTAAAAATGGAGGAGCAGACCATCCAAATGCAAAACTTAAATTTAAGCAAGGTGATGTGATTACTTCCACTATTGAAACTGCAAATGGAGAAACTATAATAGTAACACATGACTGTAATTTACCCAGGCCATATTCCTTGGGTTTTAGGGTGCAAGGCTCAAATGGTTTATGGGAAGTAGATGGAAATAGAATATATATTGAAGGACAATCTGAGCCACATAGATGGGATGAAGCCGATGAATGGTTAAAAAAATACGACCACCCACTTTGGCAAAAATATGGGGAATTAGCTACAGGCGCAGGACATGGAGGAATGGATTATTTTGTAATCAATGCCTTTGTGGAATCAGCAAAACAAAATGTTGCCCCACCATTAGATGCTTATGATGCTGCTGCTTGGAGTGCGGTTACTCCGCTTTCAGAGCTGTCAATAGAAAATAATGGGGAACCACAAAATTTTCCTGACTTTACAAGGGGGAATTGGATTAAGCGAAAACCATTTAATTGGATGAAAGACACCTATTAATAAAATTACTTTTATTAATAGGGTCATAAATAAAAGTAATGTACTTAAATAGATATGGTAAATTATTTGTTTACTTTTGTATGATTAAATAAAGAAATTAATAATTAAAAAAATAGAGTATGGCATTAGAAGTAACAGACGCAACTTTTGACGAAGTAGTTTTAAAATCAGACAAACCAGTAATGGTTGATTTTTGGGCAGCATGGTGTGGACCTTGCAGAATGGTTGCTCCAATAATGGATCAATTAACTTCAGAATTTGAAGGGAAAGCAGTAATAACTAAAGTTGATGTTGATGCAAATCAAGAATTTGCGGCTAAATATGGAGTAAGAAATATTCCTACAGTTTTGGTATTTAAAAATGGAGAGGTTGTTGAAAAACAAGTGGGTGTAGCGCCAAAATCTGTTTATGCGGAAAAAATAAATGCACATTTATAAAATACATCTTAAAAGATAATTTTTAAAGGCTTAACAATTTGTTAAGCCTTTTCTTTTTTAATATTATATTTACAAGTGTTAAAATGCAAAAATGAGTCCGTTATTAGTTAAAAATATTTCTGAATTAAATAATCTGGAACTGTTAGCAAATCAAGTTGTTGAAGGGTTTATTACGGGGATGCATAAAAGCCCTTTTCATGGTTTTTCAGTTGAATTTGCTGAACATCGGCTCTATAATAAAGGTGAAAGCACTAGACATATAGATTGGAAATTGTATGCGAAAACTAAAAAATTATTTGTAAAATGCTACGAAGAAGAAACCAACTTGAGATGCCATTTAATTATTGATAATTCAGCATCTATGCATTATCCAATAGTTAAAAACCCTTCCATAGATAATTTAACAAAGATTGCTTTTTCGACAATTGCTTCGGCAGCATTAATGGAAATATTAAAACGTCAGAGAGATGCTGTGGGGTTAAGTATTTACAGTGATAAAGATGATTATTATGCGCCAGCGAAAGGCAGTGATAGGCATAGGAGAATGTTATTAGCCCAATTAACGGAATTGCTAAAAAACACATCTAAAGCATCTACTGAAACTTACACAATTCTTCACGAAATTGCAGAAAAAATTCACAGAAGATCATTAATTTTTATATTTACGGATATGTTTCAAGTTACGAAGAATGAAAATGAATTATTTGAAGCTTTACGCCACCTGAAATATAATAAACATGAAGTAGTTTTGTTTCATACATATGATGGGAAATTAGAATTAGACTTTGATTTTGATAATTCTCCAAAGAAATTTGTTGATGTTGAAACAGGTGAAGAAATAAATTTATATGCTGAATCTGTTAAAAAACAATACAAAGTTGAAGTAAAAAATTATTTCAATGATTTGAAAATGAAATGTATGCAATACCAAATAGATTATGTTCCTGTAGATATAACTAAAGGGTTTTATCAAATATTAGTTTCTTATTTAATCAGTAGAAAAAGATTTTTGTAAAAACTTTTAAAAAAGCTTTGTAGATATAAAAAACACTACTATATTTGCATCCGCTAAGAGCAACGGTCTGGTAGTTCAGCTGGTTAGAATACCTGCCTGTCACGCAGGGGGTCGCGGGTTCGAGTCCCGTCCAGACCGCTTTTAATTTTTCAAAGCCTTATAAACACTAAGTTTGTAAGGCTTTTTTCTTTTTAGGGGACGAATAA
>SDWL01000460.1 GCA_004195315.1 Lutibacter sp. | reverse complement strand
CAGTCAAGTAAAGAAGCGGCATTTCAGGAGGCTTTACAGGCACTAGATTAATGTAGAATGGTGAGACTAACGAATCAAACTTAGGGATATATTGTTTGACAAAATATAAATTATTCTATTTTTTAAAAAAAAGTAACAGTCTAACAACTAACCTGTTATAAAATTACTATATTCGTAATCTTATGTAATAATTTAGCTTCCTCTAAGCTTAAATAATATTAAATTTCCTCCCCTATAATAATAGTTTTAAAAATAATTTCAACCCTTTTGAAGTATTTATGTAATATTAATTTAAGGATTTTAGCAATAAAATTTTTATCATTATTTATTCATTAACTAAATTTTAAATATTATGAAAAGAGTTAAATTATTTGCAATTTTAATTTTAAGTATTTTACTTGGAATGAGCTGTTCAGAAAATGAAGTAATGTCTCCTACAGATTTGAAATCTTCAAGTGAGGCTTCTGCTAAAACCACAGGCAATTGGGCACCAAATGGTGCACATTATAATCTAAATATTATTGGTGTGTCTAAAGGGAAAACCGCTGATATGATAGGTAATAATGGTCATCGCATCTTTATGCCTTTATGGGGAAACTCAAAAATTATGTTAACAGAAGGTGATGATTTTATGGTAACTGATGGTAATGGTACAGACGGAAAAGCGGGTTTCCAATTACCAAATCCTGACCCTGATGGCGATGGAACTACATCATACACTATCTGGATGCGTGCTTTAGGAACGCCAGGAGGAAAAGCTGTAATAACAACTTGTGCTGATGCAGATTTAACAGATGAATTTTACGAAGTTTGCTCATCAGAAGTTTTGAGCGTTGAAAGAACTAAAAAAGGAGCTTCAAAATTTATAAATGTTAGTAAAACATTGCTTACAATTTTAGTTGATGATACATTTACCTTTACAGACGGTGATGGAAATTTAGTTGAAGTTAAAGCAGGTAGATACACCATTTTCGACCCTATTTTTGAGGATTATTTTTGGAGTTATGAAAATAGTGGATTGAAACTCTTACAATTAAGGTTTTATCCAAATTAACCTAAAATAAGTTAAAAGAAGTAAGAATATAACCGTTATTACCTCATAGATAGTAACGGTTTTATTCTAGCATTTATAAATCTAATTATAGAATTGGGGCTTTCTGCCTCAATAATTACCATCTCTTATTTATTTCCACCTTCCTAATAAGAGATGGTTTTTTAAATGAATTAAAAAATAATTACACACATTGTAACAGTTGGTACTATATGTAGTATCATCCACTAAAATAGCTAAAAGAAAACCCATTTCAAATCTGGCATGGGACCGTTTAATGATGGAGTTCCATGAAAGTTATTATGTTTTTTAATTTAGTGTTACTGACATATAGAAGCTGCTGGAATAGTAACTAAAACTCTAAACACAAACCGAACCCATACCCTATTTAATACAGAGAACGCCTATACTTTTTTATTCTATTAGAGCTGTAACTGTCTCTTATACACATCT
>SDWL01000076.1 GCA_004195315.1 Lutibacter sp. | reverse complement strand
TCTAAAAATATTTTTAGACAGCTTTTTTTAGTTTAACTCTATATCTAAAAATTGAAATCCTTCATATTGCAACAAGTAATCTTCATTCAAATTAGGGTATCTAGTTTTATCTTCTTTGCTGCCAATTCCAACACCTGCAAATATTACTTTGGCATTATTAATTCTTGCATGGTTTTTAAATGTTTCCATCCAAATAACATCAAAAGCTATTGCAAATTCTGAAATTGAACCTACTTTAACTATTACAAAATACCGTGTGTTATTTTTATCAATACACACAAATTGAGGATTTCTTTTTAATTGGCTATTCACTGCAATAAATTCATAGCCTTTGCTTTCTAAATCTTTCCCAACTATATTCATAGCAAGGTTGTGTAAATCTTGTTTTGTAAGTGGTCTACTCATGTTGCAAATTTAATATAAAAAACCCAACACGTTTGTGTTGGGTTTTGCATTTTATAAGATGCTGAAACAAGTTCAGCATGACTAATTTTAATTATCCACCAAAGTCATCAAAACGAATATTCTCATCAGCTAATCCAAAGTCTTCACCCATTTTCTGAACTGCATTGTTCATTAATGGTGGGCCACAGAAATATAACTCAAGATCTTCAGGAGCTTCATGTTTAGATAAATATTCATCAATTACAGCTTGATGTACAAACCCTGTAAAACCATCTCCTTCTTTGTCTTTAAAATCATTTTTATTTACCCAATTATCTTCTGGCATTGGTTCAGATAATACAAGGTAAAATCTGAAATTAGGAAATTCTTTTTCTAATTTATAAAAGTGTTCAGCATAGAATAATTCACGTTTAGAACGTCCACCATACCAATATGTAACTGTTCTACCAGTTTTAAGAGTATTGAATAAGTGATATAAATGAGAACGCATTGGAGCCATACCAGCACCACCACCAACGTATAACATTTCAGCATCAGAGTCATTTATAAAGAATTCACCATAAGGACCTGATATTGTAACTTTATCACCTGCTTTACGAGAGAAAATATAAGATGAAGCTATACCTGGATTTACTTTCATCCAACCATTTTTAGCTCTATCCCAAGGTGGCGTTGCAATACGAACATTTAACATGATTTCTCTTCCTTCAGCAGGGTAAGAAGCCATTGAATATGCACGTTCTACTTGCTCTTTATTTAACATTTTAAGATCCCATAAACCAAATTTATCCCATTCCATTTGGAACTTATCAGCTGTATCATGTTCTTCAGGATGTGCTGTAATATCCATATCCTTAAAATCGATATCACACTCAGGAATTTCTATTTGAATATAACCTCCTGCTTTGTAACCCATATCTTCAGGAATTTCCACAACAAATTCCTTAATAAATGATGCAACATTATAATTACGAACTACAGTTGCTTCCCATTTTTTTATACCAAATACTTCTTCAGGAATAGAAATATCCATATCCTGTTTTACTTTTACTTGACAAGCCAAACGCACACCATCTTTTAATTGCTTACGCGTAAAATGAGGTGTTTCAGTTGGAAGTGCTTCACCTCCACCAGAATTCACATGACATTCACACTGAACACAAGTACCTCCACCACCACAAGCTGAAGGTAAAAATATTTTAGCGTTACTTAAAGTAGTTAATAAAGTATCTCCAGAACCTACCTCAATTTCCTTTTCACCATTGATTTTAATTTTAACTGGGCCAGATGGTGATAATTTTTGTTTTACAAATAGTAAAATTGCAATCAAAAATAGCGCTAGCCCTAAAAAAGCTACTACTGTTGCTATCATTGTACCTAAAGTACTTACTGCTAATATCATACTTATTATTCTTTAATTTCTAATTCGTCAACAGATACACTATCAACAACTTTAATTATTTCTGCTTCTATTGTTGGTTTCTCAACTATTACTGAAGTTTCAATTGATGCTGTTTCTTCAATAGCTACTTCTTCTTCGCCTCCAGTTAACATACCTCCAAAACTCATAAATCCAATTGCCATTAACCCTGTAATAATAAAGGTAATTCCTAAACCTCTTAGAGGTGCAGGTACGTTTGAATATCTAATTTTTTCACGAATTGCAGCTATTGCTAAAATTGCTAGAAAAAATCCAATTCCTGAACTTACACCATAATTAAAGGCTAAATCTAACGATTCAATTTCACGAGATTGCATAAATAACGAACCTCCTAAAATTGCACAGTTTACAGCAATTAAAGGTAAAAATATACCCAAAGAGTTATATAAATCTGGTGAGAACTTTTCAACTATAATTTCAACTAACTGTACCATAGTTGCAATGGTAGCAATAAACATAATAAAAGATAAAAAGCTTAAATCATATGTTGCATATTCTTCACCCAACCAACTTAGAGCACCTTCTTGTAATATATACTGATCTAATAACCAGTTTAAAGGTACTGTAATTGCCATTACAAAAATAACAGCTGCTCCTAATCCAACAGCGGTTGATACTTTTTTAGACACAGCTAAGTATGAACACATTCCTAGGAATGTTGCAAATACCATGTTATCTATAAATATTGCTTTAAAAAATAATTCTAAATGTTCCATATTATTTAGTTATCTTCAATTAATGCTTCGTTTCTCGAGCGTTGTATCCATATAATAATTCCTACAGTTATTAGTGCCATTGGTGCTAACAACATAAATCCGTTGTTCTCATAACCAAAAGCATACACACCTGTTTTTTCAATAGGGTCTCCTAATACTTTAAACCCTAATAATGTACCTGAACCTAGAAGTTCTCTGAAAAATCCTACAATTATTAATATTAAGGCATATCCTAAAGCGTTACCTACTCCATCTATAAATGATCTTATAGGCCCATTAGCAAGAGCAAATGCTTCAAAACGTCCCATAATAATACAGTTTGTAATAATTAAACCAACAAATACAGAAAGTGTTTTACTTAGTTCGTAAGCAAATGCTTTTAAAACTAAATCAACAATAATTACAAGTGTTGCAACTACAATAAGTTGAACTATAATTCTAATTTTTGGTGGAATTATATTTCGCATTAAAGATATTGTAAGGTTACCTAAACCCATTACAAATAACACGGCCACAGACATTACTATAGAAGCTTTTAACTCTGCTGTAATAGCTAGAGCAGAACAAATACCTAATACTTGAATAGTAATTGGGTTATTATCTGCTAAAGGATCTGTTATTAATTTTAAATCTTTTTTTGATAAAAGTCCCATAAATTATTGCTTTAGTGTTTTTAAATATGGTAAATACAGTTTTAAATCTTTCTTAAGCATTGCTGCTAAACCATCACCAGTAATAGTTGATCCTGCTATTGCATCTACCTCAAAATCTGTTTTATCCATGTTTTTTGGATCTGCGTTTCCTTTAGATACAGAAATTCCTTTAAATAAATCTCCATCTAAAAAATGTTCTCCTTTAAAATCATCCATAAAAAAACGTTCTTTTATGTTAGATCCTAAACCTGGTGTTTCCGCAGCGTGGTCAAAATAAACGCCTTGAACCACCAATTGATTATCTATTGCTACATAACCCCAAATTGCATCCCATAAACCTTTCCCTCTTACAGGAATAATATAGTATTGTATATTGTCTTTATTTCCAATAAACAACGGTAATCTACGTTGATAATTTGTGTTTTTTGCTGCTGCTTCTTCTTTTTTAAGATCTATTAAATATGCATTTTCATCTTCAACAGCATCAGTCCCAGTAATTACTAATTGTTTAGTAATGTATTTTGAAAATTCACCCCCAACAATGTTTTTTGAAACGAAAGTCACACTACCTGGTTCGTTTTCATTAACACCCATTGCGTATAAAATATTTTGTTGTTTTTCTATACGTTTATTTTCGGTGATTTTTTCTTTTAGAGATGATGCTAAAAAAGCTAATAATGCTCCTACTATCACAACCATTCCAGTTGCGAATAACACTGTATATACGTTACTCTCAGTATTTTTTGCCATTGTTATGCTGTTTTTGCTTTTATACGTTTTAGCCTTCTTTTAACGTTGCCTTGAACTATATAATGATCAATAGTTGGAGCAAATACGTTCATTAATAGAATTGCTAACATTACACCTTCTGGATATGCGGGGTTGAAAACTCGAATTAAAATTGAAATGAATCCAATTAAAAATCCGTAAATCCATTTACCCCTATTTGTTTGTGAACCTGTTACAGGATCTGTAGCCATAAATACAATACCAAACGCCATACCACCAAGTAATAAATGATGCCAGAATTCTGTACTCATTAAACCATAAAACTTACTTCCTTCGTTTATCCAACCTAAATCTACTACACTGTTAAATATAAGCCCCATTACTAATGAACCAATAACAGCTGAAAGCATAATTCTCCAACTACCTACTTTCGTAAATATTAAATATAAACCTCCCAAAAATATTAATAATGCTGATGTTTCTCCAACTGAACCCGGAATAAATCCAAAGAACATATCCCAAGTTGAATATGCAAATTCTTTTCCTTGTGCTAAACTCCCTAAAATAGTTTCACCTGAAATAGCATCAAGATTAGCTCCTGCAGCAATTTCATTAGTTCTTTCAACTACACCAGTTACCCATACTTTATCTCCACTCATCCAAGTTGGATAGGCAAAGAATAAAAATGCACGAATAGTTAAAGCTGGATTTAAAATATTCATTCCAGTTCCTCCAAACACTTCTTTTCCAATCACTACTCCAAATGCAACTGCTACAGCAAGCATCCAAAGAGGCGTATCAATAGGTATAATTAATGGAACTAACATTCCTGAAACAAAATAACCTTCTTCTACTTCGTGGTTATTAATAGTAGCAAATATTACTTCTATTCCTAATCCAACAACATATGAAACAAGTAATAATGGTACTAATTTTATAGCTCCAATTAAGAAATTATCAAAACTCCAAAATTCTCCACTAAAAAAAGACATCCCTTCAGTAAAACCATTTATTGCAACACTTTGTTGAAATCCAACATTAAACATTGCAAAAATTAATACTGGAATTAAAGGTATTATAACATTCGTCATAGTACGTTTTAAATCATCAGCTCCTCTTAAGTGACCACCTGAATGAGTTGTCTCTTTTGGTGTGTACAAAAATGTATGAAAAGCGGAAAAAGCAGACAACCACTTTTTACCATCTCCCTTTTCTTTTATATTATGTAATTTTTCTTTTAATCCCATAATTCTATCCTATTTCTTTTAACATTAAGTCTAAGCCTTTTCTTATAATTTCTTGATGTGGTTGTTTAGAAACACATACAAATTCAGTTAAAGCAAAATCTTCAGGTGCAACTTCATACATTCCTAAGCTTTCCATTTCATCTAAATCTTTATACATACAAGCTTTTAAAATTTGCATCGGATAAATATCTAAAGGAAAAACTTCTTCATAATTACCTGTAACTACAAACGCCCTATGTTCGCCATTTGTGTTTGTGTTTAAATCAAACTTTTTATTTGGAAATAACCAAGAAAAAGTTAAAGCTCTTGTTGTAGATATTTTATTAAATACAGGCATTGTCCAACCAAAAAACTCATAATCATCTCCTTCTGGAATTACAGTTACCATATTGTTATAGTATCCTAAGTTCCCTTTTAAATCCTGAGTAGTACCTGTTAAAACATTACCACTAATAATTCTATAATTCCCTTCATTTAATTTACCATCAACAATAGAAGAAATAGCAGCACCAATTTTAGTTTTGTAATATTTAGGAGCAGTAACAAATGAACCTGCTAAAGCAATAATACGCTCAGCATTAAATTTACCTGTTAATAATAACTCACCAATAATAACTAAATCTTGTGGTGTAACAGTCCAAACTACTTCACCTTTATTTACCGGATCAATTTTTGCTATTTGAGTTCCAACATTCCCTGAAGGATGTGGCCCAGAAACTTTATGTAAAGTTATATCACTTAACCCTGCTAATGGTGAGTTTGCATTTTTCCCAACACAAACATGAACTTCCCCAGAAGTCAATTTACTTAAAGCTGTAACTCCTGCTTGTAGTTCGTTTTCTTTCCCTGCCAATACATAGTCGTAATCAGCAGCTAAAGGAGCACTAGCAAAAGCAGAAATAAATATTGCTTTAGGTGTTTTTTCGGGATTTGCAATTACATCATAAGGTCTTTGCTTAATAAATGGCCAACAACCTGCAGCTAACAAATGGCTTTTAACCTCTTCAGCTTTCATTGTTTTTGGGTCTTTCACTCCAAAATCAAAGTATTGTTGCTCTTTATCAGCTTGAATCTTAATTGCTAATATTTTTCTTTTTTCTCCACGGATAATATCTACCAACTCACCACTAACTGGTGTTGAAAATTTCATCTCTTCATTAGCTTTATTATAAAAAACCGATTCACCAGCTTTTAATTTAGCGCCAACTTTTACAGATAATTTTGGTATAATACTGTGGAAGTCCTCAGGTTTTAATGTGTACACATCACTAGATGTTGCTTTACCGGTAATTTTTTCAGATTCACCTTTTAGCTTTATATCTAAACCTTTTTTAATTTGAATGCCCTTTGACATATATATAGTTTATTTGATATTCTTTGAAACGGAGCAAAAATAAGAATTTCTACCGTAGAATTTATGATATTTATCATGTTTTTAAGTAACATTTATATTCATTTTAAATACAAATTAGTTTTATTACTTTTACCAATACCTTTTTGGTATACATATTGTTAATTCAAAATAAAACAAACCATAATTACCTTGAAAAAATTTTATTTACTTTTCTATTTTATTTATTTCGTTCAATCAGGTTATTCACAATCTAATTTTACGGAACCTGACCATATTAAAACTATTGTTTTTAAATCTTCCACTTTAAATACATATGCGCCAATTATTAAACTTGGGGAAAGAATTAACCTTTCATTTGATGATTTAAATGCCAACGAAGAAGATTATAATTATAAAATTGAACATTGTAACATAGATTGGGAACCTTCCAATTTGTCTGAATCTGAATTTATTCAAGGTTATGCCGAAGATAGAATTAGAAACTATGAAAATTCCTTTAACACCCTGCAACCTTACACAAATTATACGTTAACAATTCCAAACGAAAATACCCGCATTAAAGTTTCAGGAAATTATATGTTGTCGGTTTTAAATGAAGATGATGAAATTGTTTTTAAACGTCATTTTGTGGTTTACGAACCAAAAGTAACTGTTGGTGTTACTGTTTATAAAAGCAGAGATATTTCAACTATTAACACTAAACAATCGGTTGAATTTATCATAAACAATCCAAACTTTAGAATTAATAATCCCAATAAAGAAATAATTCCAGTTATTCTTCAAAACAACAATTGGCAAACAGCAATAAGTGGTTTAAAACCCCAATTTTACAGAGGTACACAATTATTATATAAATACAATAAAGAAACAAGTTTTTGGGGTGGTAATGAATTTTTATATTTCGATTCTAAAGTTATAAGAAGCTCAACACTAAATATTGCAAATGTTGAATTGGGAAATGAACTTTACAATACTTATTTATATACAAATGAAGAAAGAATATACGAACCTTATTCCTTATTCCCTGATGTAAATGGTAATTTTATAATTAGAACTTTAAACGGTGATAACAGTAATACTGATGCCGATTACAGTTGGGTTTATTTTTCATTAAAAACCTTACAAAATCTAGAAAATAAAGAGATTTACATTAGCGGAAATTTTAACAATTGGCAGTTAAATGAAAATAACAAACTTAATTACAATACTGTAACTGGTTTATATGAAGCCTCACTACTACTAAAACAAGGTTTTTATAATTATCAATATCTTACAAAATCTGAAAATGGTATTTTAAGCAATCACAATATTGATGGTTCCTTTTATCAAACCGAAAATGATTATACAGTTTTAGTGTATTACAAAAAACTTGGGAGTAGATATACAAAAATAATAGGTGTTGGTTTTGGTAATTCACAAAAAATTAATAATTAATTTAAAGTAAGAATTTCAGTATCTTTGAATTAAAAATAAAACAGTAAGTTACTATGGTACAACAAGTAACAAATGGCATTAAAATTTCAGTAATTTCTAATTTCGAAAGCACCCGTTATAGAAATTATAGCCTGTATTATGCTTTCAGTTACCAAGTTACTATTGAAAATCAAAGCAATGAGACAGTTCAACTTTTAGAACGTCATTGGAAAATTTTTGATTCATTAAACAATATTAAAATTGTTGAAGGCTCTGGAGTTATAGGTAAAAAGCCAATATTAAAACCAACACAATTACACACTTATAAATCTAATTGTTTTTTAACTTCACCTATTGGTGCTATGAGTGGTTTTTATAATATGGTAAATTTTGCAACTACCAAAAAAATTAAAGTTTTCATTCCTACATTTCAACTAATGGTTCCTCTGTCTCTTATACACATCT